>NZ_JBAPPI010000498.1:0-2397 GCF_049280035.1 Mycobacterium sp.
AGGCCAGGTTGATGAAGTAGGCGGCCTCGACCAAACCCACGGTAATAAAGAAGGGCACGAACAGCCGGCCCTGCGCCTCGGGCTGCCGTGCGATACCGGAGATCAGCGCGTTACCGGCGACACCGTCACCGATACCGGCGCCGATCGCGCCCCCGGCCATGATCAGTCCGCCGCCGATAAGGGCGCCGAGGCCAACAAGATTGGGGTCTCCCATTTTTATCCTCCTTGATATTTGGTTAGGGCTCTGTCAGGTCTGCGGTGGTTCGGAAGCCGGGGATTTAAAGCCGTCCTAATGGTGTTCCCCTTCCAGCTCCATCGATTGACTGAAGTACAAGACGGTCAGCAGCGCGAAGATGAACGCCTGGATCGCGCCGACGAAGAGGTCGAATGCCTTCCAGATCGCGTTCGGTGCCCACAAGATGTACCACGGGAAGAGCCCGATCAGCCCGACCAGGATGCCGCCCGCGAACATGTTGCCGAAAAGTCGGAGCGACAGCGAGATCGGCTTGGCGAGTTCCTCAACCACATTGATGGGCGAGAAGATAACCCCGACGACTTTGGGCAGGGTGTCCCACACGTGCCCCTTGAGAATCTTGGCGGGATACCCGACAGGGCCGCTACGCCAGACGCCGGCCAAGTGGTAGCAGAGGAACACGAACAGCGCCAGCGCCAGCACAAAGTTGATGTCCGACGCCGGCGGGGCGAACAGCTCTTTCGGAGCCCCACCCGCCGGGTCGGTGTACTGAACGGGCAGCACTGACAGCCAGTTCGAGATCAGGATGTACACGAAGAGCGTGACGGCCAGCGGCAACACAAAGGGCGCAATTTTCATGCCGATCGCGGATTCGATCTGGTTGCGCATCTGGATGGTGATCGCCTCGAAGAACAACTGCACACCGCCCGGCACGCCCGTGGAGGTGACCTTGGACCGCAAGAAGAATGCCAGCCCGATGACGATGACGGCGGCGAGGGCAGCGGACGCCACGGTGTCGACGTTGACGGTCAGGCCGAGCCACCGCGCGGTCTCGTGATGGCCGACCTCGATGGCGCCATCAGCCAGCAGCATCTCAGTCATCGCTGTTTCCCGTCCCTTCAGCAGCGTCGGCGGCCCCGTTACGCAGCTTCTGCCAGACTGGCAGCGCGGTTGAGGCCACCAGCAAGACCTGAAACAGCGCAAGCCCGAATACCACGCCCAGCCCCTCGGGCCGGAATACGAATGCGACAGTCAGCCCGATGACGGTGATGATCATCAGCCGGCTTGCGGAGTTCATCGCCATTTTCTTCTTCAGCGGATGCGCTTCGGCGGTGATCGCCGCTACCGAGCGCTGCACACCAATGGCGTTGAGCAAACCCAGCAGAAGCCCCACGCCGAAGAACACACCCACCATCGGATGGTGAAGCGAACCCGCGACGGCGACCGCGACGGCGGTCAGCACAACCGAGATGGCGAGGAGACGAATTGGCCGGAACGCAACCGAGGGAAACACCAACGGCGCGTCCTGCGCTGGTGTCGTCACTTCTGCACCTCAGTCCTCGCTAGCGGGGAGTTGCCTGGTTGATCGTTGCGTGGCCCGTTGAGCGTATCGGAGGGCAATCACCGCACTCGCATCACCCAAGGGACAACTCCCCTTTGTCGGTCGTACGTCCGACCAATCGGACGTAATCCGATGGCCGGTGGCCGGCAACCCGCGAGGTTTATTCGGGTTCTACCAGCACCGTACCACATTCCGAGCCACCCTACTACTCCTCGTCGTAGAGGTCGTCACGGCGGCGTAGCAGCGGGATCAACGTGGCGATAACCGCGATGGCGATTGCGCCCAGCATCACCGCTGCGGTATCGCGCGGGTTGAAGAAAATTGTGCTGGCGGCGCCGAAGGCGACTATGCCTACCCACAAATAGATGATCAGCACCACGCGGCGATGCGAATGACCGATCTGCAGCAGCCGATGATGCAAGTGCATTTTGTCGGGGCTGAACGCGCTACGGCCCGCCCGGGTGCGCCGCACGATCGCCAACAATAGGTCGAGCATCGGCACGAACATGACCGCCACGACCAACAGGAACGGCGACAGCAGAGCAAACACGTCGCGGGCGCCGTAAGCGTTCTGCGAAATCGGTCCCGCAGCCGTCGTCGACGCGGCGGCCAACATCAGGCCGATCAGCATTGAACCGGAATCGCCCATGAAGATTTTGGCCGGGTGGAAGTTATGCGGCAAGAAGCCGAGGCAGGCCCCGGCCAGCACCACCGAAATGAGCGCCGGCGGGTAGAAGAGCACGTCACCCCCGTGATCGCGCAGCAAGCCGACCGAAAACATGCAGATGGCCAGCGCGGTGATCAGACCCAGCCCGGCGGCCAGCCCGTCGAGACCATCGACGAAGTTCATCGCGTTGACGAT
>NZ_JBAPPI010000499.1:0-14197 GCF_049280035.1 Mycobacterium sp.
GCATATTGGGAATGCTGAGTCCAGTAGCCCACGTTGGGATCCGGAGAAAAAATCTTCTGCCACGATGCGGTCAGCGTGACCGCGAGATCCCACAACAGGGGAATCCCTGGAATCCAGGCCCACTTCAGCAGATTCTTTTTGATGACGACCACGCTGATGACGGTCAGCGCGATCGCCGCCAACAGCTGATTGGCAATACCGAACAGCGGGAACAGCGTGTTGATACCGCCCAGCGGATCGGTCACGCCCATCAGCAGGATGCTGCCCCACGCCGCAGCCACGGCCAGGCTGCAGACCCATACGCCCGGGCGCCAGCTAGGGTTTCGCAGCTTGGCCAGCGGACCACCCAAGTTGCCTAGCGTGTCCGAAAGCATGAAGCGCGCGACCCGGGTGCCGGCGTCTACGGCGGTCAGGATGAACAGCGCCTCGAACATGATCGCGAAGTGGTACCAGAACGCCCTGAGGCCCGTACCGCCGAATACCCGTTGCAGTACTTCGGACATGCCGACCGCCAGCGTCGGTGCGCCACCGGTCCGCGACACGATCGACTTTTCGCCCACGCTGGCGGCGGCCTGACTGAGCTGGTCCGCTGTCACGGCCCGTCCCGACAAGCCCAGCCGGTTCAGGTAATCCGCGGCGGTTGCCGCGGTGCTGCCGGTTTTTGCGGCTGGGGCGTTGAGCGCGAAGTACAGGTGCTGGTCGAGGATTGAGGCGCTGATCAGCGCCATGACCGCGACGAACGACTCGGTGAGCATGCCGCCGTAACCGATCAGACGCATCTGGCTTTCCTTCTCCAGCAGCTTCGGCGTCGTCCCCGATGAAATCAATGCGTGGAATCCCGATAGCGCGCCGCAGGCGATGGTGATGAACAGGAACGGGAACAGCGAGCCGGGGAAAACCGGTCCATCGCCGCGGGCGGCGAACCGTGAGATCGCGGGTGCCTGCATGAGCGGGTGCGCAACACAGATGCCGATCGCCAGCAAGGCGATGGCGCCCACCTTCATAAACGTCGAGAGGTAATCGCGCGGCGCAAGTAGCAGCCACACCGGTAGCACCGACGCGATGAAACCATAGATGACGATCAACCACGCCACCGTCACCGGTGACAAAGTCAACCACGATGCGCCCCAGGCTGTTTCGCCGACCCAGCTGCCGGAAGCCACGGCCAGCATCAGCAGCACGAAGCCGATCAGTGATACCTCGCCCACCCGCCCGGGACGCAGGAACCGGAGGTAGCAGCCCATAAAGACGGCGATGGGGATGGTCATGGCGATGGAGAACACGCCCCAAGGGCTCTGCGCTAGTCCCCGCACCACCACCAGGGCGAGGACGGCGATGATGATCACCATGATCACGAAGGCCCCGATGAGGGCTGCCGCGCCGCCGGTGGCACCCAGCTCGTCGCGGGCCATCTGGCCAAGAGAACGGCCCCGTCGCCGGGTGGAGATCCACAAGACCAAGTAGTCCTGAACGGCTCCGGCGAACACTGCGCCGATGACGATCCAGATGCTGCAGGGCAAGTAGCCCATCTGCGCGGCCAACACCGGTCCGACGAGCGGTCCGGCTCCGGCGATCGCGGCGAAATGATGGCCGAACAGCACTCGCCGGTCGGTCGGAACGAAGTCGGTGCCGTCGTCGAAAACTTCGGCCGGTGTGGCGTGGTCGTCGCGCGGTTGAACGATCTTGGTCTCGATCAGCCGTGCATAGAACCGGTACCCAATGACGTAGGTGCAGATCGCCGCGACGACGAACCACACCGCGTTGACCGTCTCGCCGCGGACGAAGGCGATGATCGCCCAGGCCACCGCACCCAACACGGCGATTGCTCCGAAGATGATCTTGTGCCTGGTACGGATCGGTGAGCGGTCGATAATCGCGACCGCCGGCAGGTCGGCGTCGGTGTGGATGTAGCTGACGTGCCCGTTGTGGCTTTCCACGGCCGGGACCCTACGCGCATGTGAATGTGCCGACCCATCCATCGGCGTCTCGCGTCGCGACGTTCACAGTCGCGCAACCGCTGCTTAACCCCGGTGCAGAGCACGCACGGTGTCGATGCTGTCGGCCTGGTCGGGGCCCTTGTCGTCGCGGTAGCGCAGTACCCGAGCGAACCGCAGCGCCAAACCGCCGGGGTATCGCGACGACTGCTGCACTCCGTCGAAAGCCACCTCGACCACCTGCTCGGGGCGCAGCTGCACGACATACCCATCGTCGGTCGCACCGACGGCCAGTTCGTGAAACCGCGCCGTCTGCCAGTCCAGCATCGCGTCGGTCATCCCCTTGAAGGTCTTGCCCAACATGGTGAAGCCGCCGGTGGCCGGGTCGCGGGCGCCCAGATGAATGTTGGACAGCTTTCCCTTGCGCCGTCCCGACCCCCACTCGACGGCCAGCACCACCAAGTCCAGGGTGTGGACCGGTTTCACCTTGAGCCAGCCGGCCCCGCGGCGTCCCGCCTCGTAGCGGGCGGCCAACGACTTGGCCATCACGCCCTCGTGGCCCGCGGCCAGCGTCGCTTCCAGGAAGTCGGCGGCGGCGACCGGATCCGACGTAACCAGCCGATCGACCCGGTTCTGCGCGGACGCGATCTCGTCGAGCACCGCCATCCGTTCGCTGGTCGCTGCGTCGAGGAGGTCGACGCCGTCGCGGTGCAGGATGTCGAAGAAGAACACGGACAGCGGCTGGGCTGCTCGGGCGGCCGGAACATCGACGGATCGGCCGAATCGCGATCCGGTGACCTGGAAAGGCTGCGGCCGGCCGTCTGGGCGTAACGCGATCGCCTCGCCGTCGGCGATCAAGTCGGTGACGGGTAGCGCCAGCGTCGCCTCCACCACCTCGGGTAGCCGTGCGGTGACGTCGTCGAGGCTTCGGGTATACACCGTCACCTGATCACCCGCCCGATGCACCTGAACCCGCGCTCCATCCAGCTTAGCCTCGAAAGCTGCTGTGCCGCCCAGCTTTTCGAGGGCCTCGGTTACGCTTGTCGCGGTCTGGGCCAGCATCGGGCCAACCGGTCGGCCCACCCGCAGGGTGAACGCCTCCAGCGCCACCGTTCCACCGGTGAGGCCCGCGGCGGCGACCGCCGGCAGGTCCCCGCCCAACATCGCCGCGCGTCGTACTGTCGCGGCCGGGATCTTTGCGGCGGCGGCGACCGCATCGGCCATCACGCCGGCCAGCGCGCCCTGACGCAGCTCGCCGGTCAACAGCCGGCGCAGAAACGTCTGCTCGGTTTGTGTTGCAGACGCGAACAATCCGGCGACAAGCTCGGCGCGCCGCGCCTGCGAGCCCTTACCCGATGCGGCGCCGATCGCCGAGAAAGTCGCGTCGACGCCGACGACGGTCAAGCTGGGCTGTGCCGCGGCAGGCGGTAACGACCGCAAAGCCGCCCAGCCAACACCGATTTGGCGTTGCGGCAGCTCCCCGGAAAGCCACGACACGATGATCGCGACCAGCGTGGGATCGGATGTGGCCCGGCTGAGCAGGTCGGCGATCCGCGCGATTTTGGCCAGCCGCGAAGCGGAGCCACCCACTTCGGCCGAGGTCGTCGCCACGTCGATCAGCAGCACAGCCCACCTTTACACGCCTGACCGACAACGTCACGCACGGCCGCGATAACGTGCAGCTACGCCCGGCGACGATGCAGAGCGCGCAGCGCGATGAGGAGAAGCCGGGCAATCGAAACCTGTCAAGGAGGTTTGCATGGAGATCAACGGCAAGAAGGTGGTCGTCATCGGCGGCGCCTCAGGTATGGGCCGCGCCAGCGCCGAACTGCTGGCCGCCCGCGGGGCAAGTGTCGCGGTGCTGGATCGTGAAGGTTCGGACGGCAAGGACGTCGCGGCTGGCGTCGGTGGCTCGTTTTATCCGGTGGACGTCACGGACTTCGCCGGTACCGAGGAGACCCTGCAGGCAGCGGTCGACAGTCTCGGCGGCCTGCACGTCACGGTGACGACGGCCGGTGGCGGCATCGCCAAGCGGACGATGTCGAAATCCGGTCCGCATGACCTCGAGTCCTTCCAGTCGGTGATCGATCTCAATCTCATCGCCACGTTCAACATCAGCCGGCTGGCAGCCGACTACATGAGCAAGAACGAGCCGGAGGATGAGGAGCGCGGCGTCATCATCAACACCGCGTCGATCGCGGCGTTCGAGGGTCAGATCGGGCAGGTCGCCTACACCGCGGCCAAGGCGGGCATCGCCGGCATGTGCCTGACCATGGCACGCGATCTCGGATCGCTGGGCATCCGCGTGTTGGCCATCGCGCCAAGCTTGTTTGCCACCGGATTGACCAAGGGCATTCCCGACGAGTACGCCACCGCGCTGACCAAGGATGCCGCTTTCCCGAAGCGTCTCGGCCGCCCCGAGGAGTACGCGAAGCTGGTCGCGGCCATCGTGGACAACCCGATGCTCAACGGCCAGTGCTTGCGGCTCGACGCCGGACAGCGGTTCGCCCCCAAGTGATGCCGTAGCCGGATTAAGTACACTATTTGCAAGCAGCCTCCGCAACGATGAGGAAGGCCCTCGAATGGGTATCGCACTGACCGACGACCATCGCGAGCTCGCTGAGGTCGCCCGCGGCTTCCTGACTTCGCAGAAGGCGCGTTCGGCGGCGAGGTCCCTGCTCGACGCGCCCGAGGAGGCCCGACCGCCGTTCTGGCAGGGCATCGTCGAACTCGGCTGGCTCGGCCTGCACATCGACGAGGAACACGGCGGCTCGGGCTACGGGCTGCCCGAGCTCGTGGTCGTCATCGACGAACTCGGTCGTGCGGTGGCGCCGGGGCCGTTCGTGCCGACCGTCATCGCGTCGGCGGTGATCGCCAAAGACGGTACCGACGAGCAAAAGTCGCGGCTGCTCCCGGGACTGATCGACGGAACCGTCACCGCGGGCATCGGCCTGGACGGCCAAGTGGGGCTCAACGGTGGCGTGGCCGACGGCGAGGCCGGGCTGGTGTTCGGTGCCGGCCTGAGCGACCTGCTGTTGATCGCGGCGGGTGACGACGTGCTGCTGGTGGAACGCGACCGCGCCGGCGTGTCGGTCGAGGTCCCGGAGAATTTGGATCCGACCCGGCGCTCCGGACGGGTCCGACTGCAGAACGTGAGCGTCGCCGCTGATGACGTTCTGCCGGGAGCCCGGGAATCGGCGCTGGCCCGCGCCCGGACGCTGCTGGCTGCCGAAGCGGTCGGCGGGGCGGCCGACTGCGTCGAGGCCGCCGTCGACTACGCCAAGGTGCGCCAGCAGTTCGGCCGCACCATCGCCACGTTCCAGGCGGTCAAGCATCATTGCGCCAACATGTTGGTCGGCGCCGAGTCGGCGATCGCAGCGGTATGGGACGCCTCCCGCGCGGCAGCAGAGGACCTATCAAAAGATGAAGCCCAGTTCCGGCTGGCGGCCGCTTCGGCGGCGGCGCTGGCGTTTCCGGCGTATGCGCGCAATGCGGAACTGAACATCCAGGTGCATGGCGGTATCGGTTTCACCTGGGAGCATGATGCGCATTTGCACCTACGCCGAGCGCTGGTGACCACGGCACTGTTCGGCGGTGACGCGCCGGCCCGCGACGTGTTCGAGCGCACGGCCGCTGGTGCCGCGCGGGAGAACAGCCTGGACCTGCCGCCGGAGGCCGAGGAGTTGCGCACCAGGATTCGTGCCGACGCCGCCGAGATCGCCGCACTGGACAAGCAGGCGCAGCGCGACAAGCTGATCGAGACCGGCTACGTTATGCCGCACTGGCCCAAGCCATGGGGTCGCGCCGCTGACGCGGTCGAGCAGCTGGTAATCGAAGAGGAATTCCGCGCCGCGGGCGTCAAGCGGCCCGACTACGGCATCACCAGCTGGGTGATCCTGACCCTGATCCAGCACGGAACACCTTGGCAAATAGAACGATTCGTCGAGAAGGCACTTCGCAAAGACGAGGTCTGGTGCCAGCTGTTCTCCGAGCCTGACGCCGGCTCGGACGCGGCGTCCATCAAGACCCGGGCGACCCGGGTGGATGGCGGCTGGAAAATCAACGGGCAGAAGGTGTGGACCAGTGGGGCCCACTACTGCGCCCGTGGCCTGGCCACCGTACGCACCGACCCGGAGGCGCCCAAGCACGCCGGCATCACCACGGTGATCGTCGACATGAAGGCCCCCGAGGTCGAGGTGCGGCCGCTGCGGCAGATGACCGGCGGCTCAGACTTCAACGAGGTGTTCTTCAACGACTTGTTCGTGCCCGACGAGGATGTTGTCGGGCCGCCCAATTCCGGCTGGACGGTCGCGAGGGCAACGCTGGGCAACGAGCGGGTCAGCATCGGCGGCAGCGGATCTTTCTACGAGGGCTTGGCGACGCAGCTGGTTCAGCTGGTGAAAGAGCAGCCGGATCGGTTGGCGGGCGGGCGCATTCGGGTGGGGGCATACCTCGCCGAGGAGAATGCGTTGCGACTGCTGAATTTGCGCCGTGTTGCGCGCAGCGTCGAAGGCGCGGGCCCGGGTCCGGAAGGCAACGTGACCAAGCTGAAGTTGGCCGAGCACATGGTCGAGGGCGCCGCGATCATGGCGGCGCTGATAGCGCCCGAGGTCGCGGTGCTCGACGGGCCCGGCGTGCTGTCGGGCCGCTTGATCATGGGCGCCCGCGGCATGGCGATCGCCGGCGGTACCTCCGAGGTGACCCGCAATCAGATCGCCGAGCGGATTCTCGGAATGCCCCGCGACCCGCTGATCAATTAGCGGGCGCACAACAACCCGGACATTCCAAGAATCCTCCAAGGCGGCTACCGCACCTTTACCATTAGCGCATCTGGGCAATTCGGTGAGAGAGGTAGGGCGCGATGGCACAGCGTCAGTCCAAAAAACGCCAGATTGTCGCCTACAGCGTCGCAGCGGCGAGTTTCCTCGTGAGGGCCCTGCTCTATTTCTCTGTAGGCGCGTGGCTGTGGGGTTTGGCCTTTGCCTTGATCGCCGTTCTCTTGGCCTACTCGGCTTATAAGTCCCACCTGGCACAGCAGTCGGTCGAGGCGGCGTGGCAGGCATACCGCTCAGGAGACGACAAGGCCGCTCCCGATCCCGATGCCTACATCAAGAAGTGCCCGGAATGCGGCAAATTCACCCGCGACGCGGACGTATGCAGGATCTGTGGCCACGATTTCGACTATCCGCCGACACGGCCAGCCCGAACGATTGCAGAAAGCGACATCTGAGCCCTACGTCCTGTGCCGCAAACGCGGGAACACTCAGGCTGGGGCGAAGCGTGGTGCGCCGCCGGTGCCGGGCTCCGCCAGTGCCTCGACGCGCATCCCGCATGTCACTGAATCAGGCTCACAGTCAACGATATTCGCCGCTACCCGTAGTCCGCTTTGCTCGACGAGCTCGACGATGGCGATCACGTACGGCGTCGGAAGCTCCGGGTTGAAGGCGTGGTAGTTGACCGTGTAGGTGAACACGGTGCCGTGACCCGACACCGGCCGCGCGACCAACGAACCGCCGCAGTCGCGGCATTCGCCGGCTGCGGGATGCACCCAGTGTGCGCAATTGTCGCAGTGCTCGATGAGCAGCTCGGACGTCGCCTCGGTCGACACGAGCAATACAGTACACTCTATTCTTTGGGTTGTTGTGCAGCGGGTTGGTCTAACGGACGGCGCAGATGAGCTACTTCGAAAAAGACGCGATCATTTCCGGCATCGGTATTTCGCGAATCGGGCGGCGCACCGGCATTCCCGGGCTGGAGCTCACCATGGAAGCGGTTCGGGCCGCTATCGACGACGCCGGCCTGGCTTCCCCCGATATCGACGGCATTGCCACCCTGGGCGACACCCCCGCAGCCGACGTTCTCGCCTCGCTGGACATCGAGGCGTCCGACTGCGGTTCGGGGTTCGGCACCGGTGGACTGCTGAATCCGGTGATGTCGGCCTGCCGTGCGGTCTCCGAGGGCCACGCGCGGCACGTGGTCATCTACCGGACGATCCAGATGCTGGGCGGCACCGTCCCGGTGAAGCGGGATGAGAATGCGCCTGCCCCGCCTCTTGCGCGGATGTTCGAGACACCCGAGGGTGCTAAGCGACCCGCGGTCGGGCCGATGGACGATGTCAACGATCTGGTTGCCGCCCACGCATATTCCGCAGCGAACTGGTTGTCGCTGAACTGTCGCCGGCACATGGAGCTGTACGGAACCACCAAAGAGCAGTTGGGCTGGCTGGCGATCAACAGCAGGCGTAATGCGGCACTGAATCCCCTTGCGGTGTATAGGGATCCGATGACCATGGCGGACTATCTGGGCGCGCGGCCGGTGTCTACGCCGTTTGGGCTGCTGGATTGCGACGTCCCGATTGACGGGTCGATCGCGGTGGTGGTGTCGGGCGCCGACTACGCCAAAGACTGTCCACACCGGGCGGTGAAGGTGGAGGCCGTCGGCGGGGCGGACGGCGCGGGCGGCTGGTTTCACCGCGCGGACTATCCGAAGATGGCGTCGGCAGACGCGGCGGCGCAGATGTGGTCGCGTACCGACCTGACGCCTGCCGATCTGAACCTCGCGGAGCTGTACGACGGGTTCACCTTCCTCACCTTCGCCTGGCTGGAAGCACTGGGCATCTGCGGCGACGGCGAAGCGGGCCCGTTCGTCGAGGGGGCCGAGCGGATCGCCCTCGACGGCAGCCTGCCGCTGAACACCTATGGTGGACAGCTCTCGGCGGGCCGCATGCATGGCTATTGGCTGCTGCACGAGACCTGCCTGCAATTGCGCGGCGAGGCGGGGGAGCGGCAGGTGCCGCGCCGGCCCGAAGTCGCGGTGGCCGCGGTGGGCGGTGGCCCGATCGCCGGATGCATGCTGCTGACATGCTGAGTAACGGTGTGCGAGTGCGCAATTGAGCGTGCAAGCTGGTCTTCATGTCGGTGCCGGTAGCGACGCCGAGCACCGGTCCGATAAGCGAGCTTCGCAGATCGCACGTCGCATCGAGGCTGACATCATTCGGCGCGGCTGGCCGATCGGCCAATCGTTGGGTTCCGAGCAGGCGCTGCAACAGCGTTACCGGGTGAGCCGATCGGTGTTGCGGGAAGCCGTTCGGCTTGTCGAGCATCATCAAGTCGCGCGCATGCGTCGCGGGCCCAACGGCGGTCTGCTCGTCTGCGAGCCTGACGCCGCCCCGGCAACTCACGCGATCATCATCTATCTGGAATACCTGGGCACCACGATCGGTGATCTGCTGGATGCGCGGCTGCTGCTGGAGCCGTTGGCGGCATCGCTTGCCGCGGAGCAGATCGACGAAGCCGGCATCGATCGGCTGCGTGCTGTGCTGCGCGCCGAGGAGCCGCGTGACGAGTTCCATGCAGCGCTGGCGGAGCAGTCTAAAAACCCAGTGCTGCAACTGTTTATCGATATCCTGATGCGACTTACCGTTCGATACGCTGTAGGTTCGCGGTTGGACTCCGCCCGCGATGCCCTCGAAGCAATCGACCGCAGGCATCAGGAACACGCGGATATCGTCGCCGCGGTCACCGCGGGGGACTCGGCACGGGCCAAGACACTGAGTGAGCACCATGCGCAATCGGTGACGGCCTGGCTGCAAGACCACCAGCCTTCCGGCCGAGCGCGCAACCGGCGCGGATTGGACCGCGAGGCGCCGGGCGGCAAGCTCGCCGAGGTGCTGGCGACCGCTATCCGCGACGACATCGTCACCAGTGGCCGCCAGATAGGGGAGGTCTTCGGGACCGAAGTCGCGCTGCTGGAACGTTATCGAGTCAGCCGTTCGGTGCTGCGAGAGGCGGTGCGGCTGCTGGAATACCATGCCGTCGCGAAGATGCGTCGCGGACCGGGGGGTGGGCTGGTGGTGGCAGAACCGCAGGCGCAGGCCAGCATTGACACCATCGCGCTGTATCTGCAATACCGCAAGCCCGGTGGCGAAGACCTACGGTTGGTGCGCGACGCCATCGAGATCGACAACGTCGCAAAGGTGGTAAAGCGCCGTGACGCGCCGGAGGTGCGTGCCTTCCTCGACACGCATCGGCTGACCACCGAAGAAGCCGGCAACGATCTGCGTAAGGCCGGTATGGAGGAGTTCCTCTTCCACACCGGATTGGCTCAGCTGGCCGGTAATGCCGTGCTGGACTTGTTCCTACGCATCCTCGTCGAGGTATTCCGCCGGCACTGGAGCACTACCAAGAAGCCGTCCCCAAGCCGTAGCGATCTGGACGACGTGCAACGCGCGCACCTGCGCATCATAGAGGCGATCGCGGATGGCGACGACAGTCTGGCGCGTTACCGCATGCGTCGGCACTTGGACGCCACCGCGTCGTGGTGGTTGTAGTGCCGAGCTACCGTCCGAGTCGTCGGCGCCAGTCCCTGGCCGATGTCATTCGGAGCATGGCTCCGAGGACCTTGCCCTTCTTGGCGCTGTAGGGATACCAGAGCGGCTCTTTTTTCATCGTAACCCGTTCGGCTACAATGCTTTTAGTGCGGCAGTATTTGCGGATCCCGGTGGCCCCGCCGTTGCGGGAACCGAGTCCCGAGTCGTTCCAGCCTTCCATCGGTACCGGGAAGCCGTTGGCGATGACATTGTTGATGTTCACCGTGCCGGTG
Source organism: Mycobacterium sp. (assembly GCF_049280035.1). Classification (GTDB taxonomy): domain Bacteria; phylum Actinomycetota; class Actinomycetes; order Mycobacteriales; family Mycobacteriaceae; genus Mycobacterium. Next base: position 10,536 of record NZ_JBAPPI010000499.1, read on the forward strand.
TTCATTTTGCGCGCCAACGCTATCCCCTTGTTCTTGTCTCGCGTCCAGACGCTGCCGGATAACCCCAACTGGGAGTCATTCGCCTTCTCGATCGCCTCGGCGACATCGCGGACCTTCATCACCGGCAAGGTCGGCCCGAAGGTCTCCTCCCGCATGCACTTCATGCCGTGATCGACGTCCACCAGCACCGTCGGCTGGTAGAAGAGTCCCTCAGTGGCGGGGTCGCTCGACTCGCCCCCGACCAGCACCCTCGCACCCTTACTGACGGCGTCCTCGACGTGGCTGGACACAATCGCGAGCTGCTGTGCGGTGGTCATCGACCCGACCTCGCAGGAATAATCGTGCTCGGCGTCCATACCCAGGCGCAGCTGCGACGTTTTGGCCACCACCTTGCTGACGAACTCGTCGTACACCGGTTCCTCCACGTAGCACCGCTCTACCGAAATGCAGACTTGGCCGGTGAGGGTGAATGCGCCCCACACCGCGCCCTCGGCGGCCCGGTCGATGTCCGCGTCGGCGCAGACAATCATCGCGTCTTTACCGCCGAGCTCCAGGCTGCACGGGATCAGTCGCTGCGCGGCCGCGACGGCGATGCGGCGCCCGGTATTGACCGAACCGGTGAACATCACATAGTCCACCAGATCGACCAAGGCTGCCCCGGTTTGGCCGAACCCGTACACCGCGTCGAGCACGTCCGGTGCACCGATCTGCTTCCACCCGTCGACCGCCATCCGCCACACCAGCGGGGTGACCTCCGAAGGCTTGGACAGCACCGCGCAACCGGCCATCAACGCGGCCGGAATGTCGCACAGCGGCACCAAAAGCGGGCCGTTCCACGGCGTGATCACGCCGACGAGCGGATAGGGCTCGTAGGCAATGGTCAGTTTCTTCGCTGCGTTGGCCGCGCCGTAGGGGCGAACAGTCTCGTCGGCGAGGAAATCGGCGGCGTTGTCGATCCAGTAATTCATGAACTGTAGACCGGCCATTTCTATGCTGGCGTCACCCCAAGACTTGCCCGTTTCGAGTTGTAGCAACGTCAACAGCTCGTCGGTGTGGTCGATCAGCCAGTCACGCCACTTGCCCAGCCACCGCGCGCGGCCATCGACGCCCATTTGTTTCCACCCCGGCTGGGCCGCCCGCAGCCGGGCTGCCACCGTCTCGACCTCAACCGATGTCGACACCGGGACGCGGCCGACCACCTTCCCGGTGGCCGGGCAGGTGACCACCACTTCATGGGGCACATCCGCTTTCGCCGGGCTCGCCGGATTCGCAGTGTCTGTAGTCATTGCCATCACCTCAGCCGAATGAGAATAAGCATGGCGTTTGCCAGCTGGCAGAAAACGCTACGTTGTTCCGGCGAGCTGGATGAAGTATCCGCAAATATAGATCAGTTGATGTCGTCCGACTGGCCTCTCCCCATCAACTCCAGACCGGCCATCGCTTCCTCCGCGCCGGCCTTGTCGGTCTTCTCCACCACGAAGCCCATGTGGATGATCACCCAGTCGCCCGGCGCGAACGTCTCCTCCGGCAGCATGCCGACGTTGACCTTGCGATGCTCACCGACGACGTCGACCAGCGCGACCTGGTCGTTGTAGCCGTCGAGCATCCGGACGACTTGGCCGGGAATCCCCAGACACATCTGTCAAACCTCTCCTACCCGAGCTTCGTCTTCGGCGCGCAACATCGTCACCGCAGATTCGACCGCCCGTACCGCTTCCGGGACCGCTGCTTCGACGCGCTCGCTCAAGCCCATTCCGTCGCTGACGTCGGCGACCTCGCATCCCACCACGATGGTCCGCGGGGCAGTCCCGCCCAGGGCGCGGAGACTCGCGAACACCGTCGCCGGATCCATGCCGTGTGCGTCCAAGCCAGCGGGGGCATCCGGTGATTGATGGTCGGCCTCTAACACGTGCACCGTCCCGGGCGAGCCACGATTGGGGATCGCGTCGACGAGCACCAACGCATCCCAGTCCTCGAGCAGGTCGTAGGCCAGATGCATGCCGCCGATGCCGTAATCGGTGGCGCATACCCCGTCCGAGCGGTCGACGCGGTCACAAACGTGACGCATTACCTCGGGACCGAAGCCGTCGTCGCCGAGGAAGATGTTGCCGATGCCGGCAATCAGGATGCGGGAGGCCATACCGCCGCGATCGAATCCGCTACATGTGCCGCATCTTCAGGTAGCGGCGGGCATCTGGAAGCGACACCAGGCCCATCACCACTGCTGAGAACAGCATCAGTCCGAGGATGCCGATAAACACCCACCCTACGATCTCCATATCGAATTCCTTTCCGTGGTAGTGCTTTCGAGCGGTTCGACTTCGTCAGGTGCGAAGTACAGGTAGCGGCCGTACCAGTCGTGCAGGTCGGCGGCCGGATCGTCGTCGACGACGACTCCGACATGCTGGTTGCCGTCAACGTCTTCGTGGACCGAGGTGACATGAGCGGTCTTGCCTGCGAAGAACAGGTCTTGCGCGTCGGCGCGACGGCCTGGATGCAACCGCACCCGGCTACCTCGCGACACCCGCACACCGTTCACCAGGACCGCGTCGATATCCGGACGAACAGCATTGTCGGCCAGCGGATCCCACCACTCCACGCCGTCGGGTATCTCCGGGATCAAACCCGGCTCACCCAAGTGCGGATCGCGCAAGACGCCGTGCAGGCGCTGCATCGCTTCCGGTGACATCGCGTCGCAGCGGTCGATGATCTGCGCGGCCAACGGATCAGTGGCCCGGGCCTGCGCCTTCTCCTCGTCGGTCATGGTCATCACCCGCAGGGTCAGGATCTCATCGATTTCGGTGGAGTCGTAGAGCGTACCCTCACTCTGCTCCGCGATCTCGGGGTGGTCGTAGAGAATGATCGGCGACACCAGCAGCAAGTCGGTCTCATTGGGCGGGCCGGCCAGCACCGGGAAGCAGCGATGCTGGTGGCAGTCCGCAGCGGCAGCTGACGCGCGATCGGGTGGATCCAGCAGCGAAATAAAGTCACCACCAACGACTTCGGCGATGACGTGGGTGCCGATCATGGATTTGGCGATGGCCCACTCTTTGCCGGCAACGTCGATGCTCGGCGCGGTGTTGCGAACCGTGACAGTGACGCGGCTCAGGCCACAGACAGACTTGTCGCGTTCGACACCGACGGTCAATTCGCCGTAGATGCTCTGTCTGGTTCGGACCAGCCTGCCGCCCTCGACCGGTTCGATATCGCTGCCCGACGGCGCCGCCACCGGCAGCGTCCACGGCCCGGTTGCATCGGCGAAGTCGAAAGGCCCGAGAGGCAATTCGACCTCGACGGCCTCGTCCCAACTGAGCCATGAGCCGGACGGCGTCGTCAGTTCATCGACCGGCCGGTAGCGCCCAGAGCCGGCGTCACGCTCGGCGGCACGGTGCTGCAATTGCAGGAACCGTACGACCAGCTTGATGCTGGCCGGACCGTCAACGAGGAACTGCGCCGAGAGGCTGTCATCCTCGCCGATGCCCGCGTCAGCCGCGCCGGGTGGACCCAGAACCCCGAATTGCCAACGAATTTGATTCTTGCGCGACGACGCCCGGTACGGGTACAGCAGATAGCCCTCGTAGAGCACGGCGTCAGCGATGGTGCGGGCCCGGGCCCAATTCGCGCTCACCGGACCTCCTCGCGAGCCTGGGCCAGCAAGTCAG
>NZ_JBAPPI010000500.1:0-2474 GCF_049280035.1 Mycobacterium sp.
CCGCCAAGACTGGTACCGACGGCGCCGAGGTCCACCTGTCATTGGGGGCCGGACCCGCAGTCGGCAAGGACGGTTTGCTCGGCATCAGCGGCAACGGCAAACGCAGCACCACCCGATTGCTGGATGCCGAATTCCCCAAGTTTCGGCAGTTGTTGCCGACCGAACACACCGCGGTGGCCAGTATCGGAGTCGCCGAACTGACCGAGGCGATCAAACGAGTGGCGCTGGTCGCCGATCGTGGTGCGCAGGTTCGGATGGAATTCTCCGGCGATGTGCTGCGACTGTCCGCCGGTGCCGACGACGTCGGCCGGGCCGAAGAAGACGTGGCGGTAGATTTCGCCGGTGAACCACTCACCATCGCCTTCAATCCGACATACCTGACCGACGGACTCGGGTCGTTGCATTCTGAGCGGGTGTCATTCGGCTTCACCACACCGAGTCGGCCGGCGGTGTTACGGCCAGCCAGCGACGATGATCCACAGGCAGGCGACAGTGCACCGTTCCCAGCGGTTTCGACCGATTATGTCTACCTGTTGATGCCGGTCCGTCTTCCTGGTTAGCGGTTAGGTGTACGTCCGTCATCTGGGCTTGCGGGATTTCCGGTCGTGGGAGCACGCCGAACTTGAGTTGACGCCGGGGCGGACGGTATTCGTCGCGCCCAACGGTTACGGTAAGACGAATCTTATTGAAGCACTGTGGTATTCGTCTACTTTAGGTTCGCATCGGGTAGCGACGGACGCTCCCCTGGTACGGGTCGGCGCGGCGCGCGCGGTGGTGTCAACGATCGTGGTGAGTGATGGTCGTGAATGCGCCGTTGATTTGGAGATCGCCGCTGGCCGGGCCAACAAAGCCCGGTTGAATCGGGCGCCGGTGCGTAGCCCGCGTGAGGTGGTCGGGGTGCTCCGTGCGGTGCTGTTCGCGCCGGAAGATCTGGCGCTGGTCCGAGGAGATCCGGCGGATCGACGCCGCTACCTTGATGATCTCGCGGCGGTGCGCCGACCGCGGGTGGCCGCCGTGCGGGCTGACTACGAGAAAGTTCTGCGCCAGCGCACCGCGTTACTGAAGTCCGCGGCCGGCGCGCGGTTTCGGGGGGACCGCGGCGCCCTTGACACGCTTGATGTTTGGGACGGCCATTTGGCTGCGCACGGCGCTGAGTTGATGGGCGCCCGGATCGACCTGGTGAACGAGTTGGCGCCCGAGGTACAGAAGAGTTACCAACGGTTGGCGCCGGCGTCGCGGCCGGCGGCAATCGGTTATCGCACCAGTGTCGACGTCGAGCCCGATCGCACGGACACCGAAGAGTTGCGCGCGGCACTGCTGGCGCAGATGGCAGTGCGCCGAGACGCCGAACTTGAGCGTGGTGTGTGCCTGGTTGGCCCGCACCGCGACGACCTTGAACTACGCTTGGGTGAGCAACTCGCGAAAGGCTTTGCCAGCCACGGTGAATCGTGGTCGATGGCGTTGGCGTTGCGGTTGGCGGCCTATGAACTGCTGCGCGCGGACGGAGGCGACCCGGTGTTACTGCTCGATGATGTGTTCGCCGAACTCGACGCGGCCCGCCGGGAGGCACTTGCCGCGGCCGTGGCTTCGGCGGAGCAGGTACTGGTGACGGCGGCGGTCCTCGAAGACATTCCCCGCGATTGGGACGCCAAGCGAGTGACTATCACGCTGCATGACGGTGACAGCGGACCGGTCTCGGCGGTCCAGACGTGACGGGAGCGACGACGATGCAGGCCCAACGGGCCTGAGGAGGAGCGCGGCAATTGAACTCCGCCGACGACACAGCCGGGCCCCCTGAGCGGCTGAGCGAATTGCCCGGAATGGACCTGGTGCGGCGAGCTTTGGAAGAGGCTCGCGGCGCAGCCCGCACCCAAGGCAAAGATGTCGGACGTGGCCGTCGGCTGCCGCCCACCCGTCGGGTTGCCGGCACCCGGAGCCGACGCCGCTGGTCTGGTCCCGGACCCGACGGCCGCGATCCGCAGCCGCTGGGCAATGCCACCCGGGACGTGGCGAAGAAGCGCGGCTGGTCGTCGCGGGTGGCCGAAGGCGCGGTGTTAGGGCAGTGGCCGTCGGTCGTTGGTCAACACATCGCCGACCACGCCACCCCGACCGCACTGCGCGACGGAATACTGAGCGTGTCCGCGGAGTCGACGGCATGGGCGACCCAGCTCCGGATCATTCAGGCTCAAGTACTGGCCAAGATCGCCGCCGAAGTGGGCGACGGTGTGGTGACCGCGTTGAAAATCACCGGCCCCGTCGCCCCGTCGTGGCGTAAGGGGCGGCTACACATCGCCGGTAGAGGTCCTCGCGACACCTATGGATGAGCGATCGAACGATCGGCTGAGGGCCGTCACAACGGCGCGAATTCGCTTGTCAAGCGTCCGGACGCAGCCTAGAGCGAAAAATTCCGCACACGGCGCAGATAGCTGTGTAGAAACACCCTCGCAGAATCGGTGCTACCGCCTGTTATAGGT
>NZ_JBAPPI010000501.1:0-7549 GCF_049280035.1 Mycobacterium sp.
GTCCAGCCCGTCGGCGGCGGCGGCCAACACCGTCAGCAGCGCCTGCACAGCGGGCTGCTCGGCCAGCGACCCCGATACCGTCGGCGCGGCGACCGGAACTCCGGCTCGCGCCAACGCGAGCGACAACCCTGTGGCGGCCCGCGGAACCGACCTGACGATGACCGCCATCTGCGACCACGGCACCCCGTCAACGAGGTGCGCGCGCCGTAAGAAATCGGCGATCAGCGCCGCCTCTGCGGCCGCGGACGCGGCCAGCCTCACCGCTACCGATCCGGAATCGCCTCCGGTACTTTCGATTTCGCAGCTGCCCGCAAGTCGGCCAGCGATGCTTGAGACAGCCCGCGCCACCGCCGGGGCGCAACGGTGTGACGTCGTCAGCGTTACCGACGGCGAGGGGGCACCTCCCAGCAGGGCCGCCGGCTCAGCGCCGCGGAAGCCGAATACCGCCTGAGCGGGGTCACCGGCGAGCAACGTCAACTCAGCGCCGGCAGCCAGCACCTGCACCAGCGAAGCTGCTTGCGGGTCGAGTTGCTGCGCGTCGTCAACCAGCAGAACGCCGATCCGGGCGCGTTCGGCGGCCAGCAACTCCGGGTCGACCGCGAACGCCTCGAGAGCGGCCCCAACCAGCTCGGCGGCCCCGACTGCCGGCGTGGTCGCGTGCGGGGCAGCCGTCCCGACGGCGGCACGCAGCAGCATCACCTGCTCGTACTTGTGCGCGAACTGGCCTGCCGCCGCCCATTCCGGACGACCGCACCGCCGGCCCAGCCGCTGCAGCTGCGCAGCGTCCACACCGCGTTCGGCGCAGCGGGTTAGCAGCTCGCGCAGTTCGGCGGCGAACCCCGCGGTGCCCAGCGCGGCCCGCAGCTCAGCCGGCCACGCTGTCGTCGCATCGGGGCCGTCCTCCACCTCGCCGGCGAGCAACTCGGCGATGATCGCGTCTTGTTCAGCTGCGGTGACCAACCGAGGTGGTGGACCGCCGGCGCGCTGTGCCGCCAGCCGCAGCACGGCGAACGCGTAGCTGTGCACGCTGCGCACCAGCGGTTCCCGGATCACCGGCGGGAGCCCGCGACCCGCCTGCTGCGAGCGCAACAACGTCGTCGTCAACGCACTGCGAGCGCGTAATCCGATCCGGCCCGAACCCGTCAGCAGCAGCATCGATTCCGGATCGACGCCGGCGGCGATGCGCGCCGCCGCTGCGTCGATCAACAGGCAGCTCTTACCGGTTCCCGGTCCGCCCAGCACTCGCACCACGCCGCGCAGGCCGGGATCCAGCACAGCGCGCGCCTCGGGACCCCAGCGGTAAGACATAGCGGCATGACACCACGGGGGTCCGACAAGTCAGCCCGGTCAGCCATGGCCGGACATCGAACTGGCACCATCAACGCGTGAGCCGGCTGCATGTACACCGCTATGGCCCGGCCGGGCCCGTGCGATTGCTGGCAGTCCACGGGCTGACCGGCCACGGGAAACGCTGGCAGCCGCTGGCGACTCAGCACCTAGCCGAGATCACCGTTGCCGCACCCGATCTGATTGGACATGGCAGGTCGCCGTGGGCGGCACCGTGGACCATCGATGCCAACGTCGCCGCGCTCGCCGCACTGCTCGAGCAGCAGGCCGACGGCCCGGTGGTGGTGGTTGCGCATTCGTTCGGCAGCGCAGTCGCGCTACATCTGGCCGCCGCGCATCCCGACCGGGTGGCTGCCCTGGTGCTGCTTGACCCGGCGATCGGCCTGGACGGCGGGCGGATGCGTGAGATCGCCGACGCCATGCTGGCCTCCCCCGACTACCCGGACGCTGCGGAGGCCCGCGCCGAGAAGGCCACCGACTCGTGGGCTGATGTGGACCCGGCCGTGCTCGACGCCGAACTCGACGATCACCTCGTCGCGCTGCCGGGCGGGCGCTACGGTTGGCGTCTCAGCCTGCCCGCGATGATGTCCTACTGGAGTGAGTTGGCCCGCGAAATCGTATTGCCGCCCAACGGGATTAAAACGACGTTGGTGCGGGCTACGCGGACATCGCCACCGTATGTCACCGATCGGCTCATCGCCAGCCTGCACGACCGACTGGGGGCCGAGTTTCAGTTGATCAATTTCGACTGCAATCACATGGTGGCGGAGGCCAAGCCGGCCGAGGTCGCCGCGTTGATCCGAGAGCGGATGCGCTGATCGTGGCGCCGGTGACTGACGAGCAGGTCGAGCGGGTGCGCGCGCTGGTTGCGTCGATACCGGCCGGCCGAGTCGCCACCTATGGTGATATTGCCGCTGCCGCAAAGCTTTCCAGCCCGCGCATTGTCGGGTGGATCATGCGCACGGACTCCTCGGACCTGCCCTGGCATCGGGTGATAACGGCGTCCGGCCGACCCGCTCGGCATCTGACCACCCGGCAGTTGGAACTGCTTCGGGCAGAGGGAGTTCTGGCCGTCGACGGCAGGATCGCGCTGGACGACATCCGTTACGAGTTTTAGGAGCCCGAGTGTGGGGACCTAGAGGATCAGGCGCACCAGGGCAGCCGTGCGGGCCAGACCCGGGAAGGCAGCCGCCGTCGAGCGCGGGTGCAGCGCATGGACCGCGATACGAAACATCAACGCGCGCAACAGCATCTGCGGCCATTCCGGCAAGGCGTTCCAGCGTTCGATGAGCCCTTCGTCCGCCTCGCCCCAGGACAACGCGTCCACGACGACGACTCCTGCCGCCCACGACGCCGGCCGCCAGTACGGCGTGATGTCGGTTATCCCGGGGGCAGCGGCGCCCGCGAACAGCACGGTGCCATAGAGATCTCCGTCCACCAGCTGGTTAGGGCTCTTGGTGGGCCGCCGCAGTCCGGCAAGCTGGGTGATCAACTCGATCGACCGCTGCCCGTCCGCGGTTGGTGACGCCGCCCGCTCCGCGGCCGGAATCGACTGCAGCGGCCGTTCCTCCCACGCCGCACGGTCAGCGGCGATGAAGACGTCGACATCGGCCCAGGGCGCCGCCGTTGGCCCCTGGGTGAGGAATCGGGGCCGTTCCAGCTTGCCGGTGGCCTCGTGCAACCGCACCGCCGCCGACACCACCTCGTCATGCCGGGGCTCGGGTTGACCGGCCACAAAAGTGTCTGCCCGCCAGCCGGAAACCACGTAGCGCCCATCGGTCGACCGGACCGGCCGGGCCAACCGCACGCCGTCGACGAACAGCGTCTCTCGCACCCGCGCCGACCAGGCCGCGCGGGCGTTGTCGGCGACCATCGACAGCACCACTTCGCCGCACCGCCAGCCACCTTCCCAACTGGCTCCCAACGGTATGGGCCGCACACCACTCAAACCGAACGCCGCCAGCACGTGCTCAGGCGGCGGCTCGATAGTCACGCGATTAGCCTAATCGGGGCCAGCGAACTGTCGGGACTAGACACGATGAGCCGGCTACGCCCAAATGTGGTAGGCCACTCAAGCCCAACCTGCCGCCCGCCACCCGGGGCAGCCAGCGCCATCACCGGGTCAATACATCACCATGTCGGGCTGCATCTGTTTGGCCCATGCCACGATCCCACCCTGCAGGTGCACCGCGTCGGCAAACCCGGCTTTCTTCAACGCGGCCAGGGCCTCCGCTGAGCGCACACCTGTCTTGCAATACAGCACGGGCATCCGGTCTTGCGGCACCTTGGCCAGCCCTTCGCCGGAACTGATCGACGACTTGGGGATCAGCTGGGCACCGTCGATGTGGTTGATGTCCCACTCGACGGGCTCACGCACGTCGATCAGAGCCACCTTCTTGCCGGAATCCAGCAGCTCCTGCAGCTCGCGCGGCGTGATCGTGGAGCCGGCGGCCGCCTCGGCGGTGTCGTCGGACACCACCCCGCAGAATTCCTCGTAGTCGATCAGCTCGGTGATCTGGGGCGTGGACGGGTCCTTGCGGATCGTGATAGTGCGGTAGCTCATCTCCAACGCGTCATACAGCATCAGCCGGCCGAGCAGCGGCTCGCCGATTCCGGTGATCAACTTGATCGCCTCGGTGCCCATCACCGACGCGATCGATGCGCACAGAATGCCCAGCACACCGCCTTCGGCGCAGGACGGCACCATGCCTGGCGGCGGCGCTTCCGGGTACAAGTCGCGATAGTTGAGGCCGCGCCCGTCGGGGGCATCCTCCCAAAACACCGAGACCTGGCCTTCGAACCGATAGATCGACCCCCACACGTAGGGCTTATGTGCCAGCACCGCGGCGTCGTTGACCAAGTACCTGGTGGCGAAGTTGTCGGTGCCGTCAAGGATCAGGTCGTATTGCTCGAAGAGGTTGACGGCGTTGTGCGTTTCCAGCCGCTCCTCGTGCAGGCGCACTTCCACCAGCGGATTGACCTCGGCGATCGAGTCGCGGGCGGACTGTGCTTTGGATCGGCCGACATCGGACACGCCGTGGATGATCTGGCGTTGCAAATTGGATTCGTCAACGACGTCGAAGTCGACGATCCCGATCGTGCCAACGCCCGCCGCCGCCAGGTAAAGCAGTGCCGGTGCGCCAAGCCCGCCGGCGCCGATCACCAGCACCCGCGCGTTTTTCATCCGCTTCTGACCGTCGACACCGAGGTCCGGAATGATGAGATGACGGCTGTAACGGGCGACCTCATCCCGCGTCAGCTCGGCAGCCGGCTCGACCAGCGGTGGCAACGACCTGTCTGGCCCAGACACCGATACCGCCTCGATTCGGGATTCGTCACTGAAGTTGGCATTCCGCGCACTTTTCACAGACTGACAACCACAACCATCACAGCAGCTGTGGGAAACAACGGCAAACAGCTGTCGCAGCTTCCCATCCCGCGCGGAGTGAAGCTGGGTGCGATTGCCCGGCTAGGCGATCGGGTAAGGCCAGGGATTGAACCGGCAGGTCTTGCCGTCGGCCTTGACCCATTCCGGGTCGAACTTCGAGGCGTCGTCGTTGGAGGTGGAAAAGGTCTGCTGCATCATGACCGGCGCCAAACCGCCCTGCTGATCGCAGGGTTCGTGGCGCAGATACCCAATGGCGTGGCCGACCTCATGGTTGATCACATACTGCCGGTACGAGCCGACGTCGCCCTCAAAAGGCACCGCGCCGCGCACCCACCGCGCCTCGTTGATGAAGACCCGTGGTTCTCTAGCTCCGTAGGACGGGTTGTAGCAGGACGTCTCCAGCGGAAATTCATAACCGCAGCCGTCCCGCACCGACATCGGGGAGGTCAGCGATATCCGGAAATCCGGCTTACTTTTGTCAGCCCCGTCAATCCTGATGAACGCGAACTGCGCATTGTGGGTCCAGCTCTTTGGGTTGGCCAGCGTCTGACTCACCATCGCCGCGAACGCGTCGTCGCCGCCGAACGCGGTGGGATCCAAGCCGTTTTCGACTTCGACGGTGTATTTGAAGACTTTGGCCGTGCCCTGGCCGGTCTGGGGCGTGCCACCCGGAACGACGTGCCAGGTCTTATCGCCGGCATCGGTGTATGGACCGCCGTTGGGCAGCATCCCGGTGGGCAGGTTGACGTCGAACTGGGTCAGACCGCGCGGCGGTGCGTCGAAGATCGCCGTGCCCACCGCACCGATCTTCGGCGGGCCTTGGACGGGATCCCCCGAGGCCGGTGCGGGCGCGCTGGTCCCTGTCACAGTCTGGTAGATCACCACAGCGGTGACGGCAGCCAGCACCGGCAGCGCGTATGCGCGCCAGCCGTAAGTCGACACAAAGCGTCCCAGCCAGCTCTGTTTTCGCCAGCGGCCGCTGTCCCGATTCGACCGCACCCGCCCCGACCCCGATGCCACTGGGTCCCGCTGGGCGCGCAGCGGTTCTCGCCAGTCGTCGCGGAGCACCGGTACCCGGTTGCCCCCGCGCCGATCCGGGTCATAGGTCATTTCCTCAGGATGGCACAACGGCCGCTAGCTGGGACTCTCGGCGCGCCCGCAGGTAATGGTGCAACGCTGAACCGCCGACATTCAGGGCACGGATGGCGGCCGCTAAAGCCAGTGGGTAGTAATGTCGTTGCGATTAGCCGCGCATCGCTGCACCGGCGCTAGACAACCAGATTGAGGACTTGATGAGCGATCTCGCCAACGCCGCCGAAGGGGGTGCGGTCAGGCTGGGTGGCAGCAAGCGGCCAGCGGAGACACGCGGCACCTCCCCCCGGCGCGGTAACCGGCTGCCCCGTGACGAGCGTCGCGGCCAATTGCTCATCGCCGCCAGCGAGATTTTTGTCGACCGCGGCTACCACGCCGCCGGCATGGATGAGATCGCCGAACGGGCCGGAGTCAGCAAACCCGTTCTCTACCAACACTTTTCCAGCAAGCTGGAGTTGTACCTGGCGGTGCTGGCTCGACACGTCGAGAATCTGGTGTCCGGCGTGCGGCAGGCATTGCGCACCACCACCGACAACCGGCAACGGTTGCGCTCCGCGGTCCAGGCGTTCTTCGATTTCATCGAGCACGACGGCCAGGGCTACCGGTTGATCTTCGAGAACGACTACGTCACCGAGCCCACGGTCGCCGCGCAGGTGCGGGTGGCGACCGAATCATGCATCGACGCGGTTTTCGACCTGATCAGCGCCGACTCCGGCCTGGACCCACACCGCGCCCGGATGATCGCGGTGGCCCTGGTCGCACTTAGCGTCGACTGCGCCAGGTACTGGTTGGACTCCGATCGGCCGATTTCCAAAGACGATGCGGTCGACGGCACGGTGCTGTTCGCCTGGGGCGGCCTATCACACGTGCCGCTCACCCGTTCCTAGCCGCGCTGCTGCCGATTCCGAAACCCACCCGGCGCGAGTCCGCAACGCCGATTTCGACGTAGGCGATCTTGGTGGCGTGGACCAGGAAGCGACGGCCCTTCTCGTCAGTCAGGCTCAGTAGGTTGGAATCCTTACTTAGCGCGGCAGCGACAAGCTCTTCGACTTCGCTTTGCGTTTGCGCACTGCTGAAGACCAACTCGCGCGGGCTGTCCGTGATACCGATCTTGACCTCCACGTCGGCCCCTTCCCGTTCTTTCCCTGGTGATCGTTGAAAATCGTTCTCCAGCAAGCAGGCTAGTGGACGCCACTGATCGGTGCTGAAAGCCGGTGGGCACCAAGGATCCCGTGTGCGGATTGACCCGGCCGCCGTTGGCAAATCGTGACCTGACACGCCCGCACGTCACGTCGCCTGGCCCGCTGGCATCGATAACATCTGCACCATCAGCACCACGAATTACTTGGATAGCGATATCCAGGACTACCCAGATGACGCGGTCGACGACTTCTACGCCGACGGCGATGAGTTCGCGCCCATCGATCAGCGCTGGCGCCCGGTCGCGGCAATCGCCGGTATCGTCTTTGTGCTCGCGATGATCGCCACGGTCGTGATCGTCAATGGCGGCGACAGCGCCTCTACCTCGGCGACTGTCGTGGTGCCACCGTCTCGCGGCGTGACCTCACCGCGGCTCAGCGCTCCGCCGGCCCCGTCGCTACCTCGCGAAACGGTCACCACCGTGACACCGCCGCCGAAAGCACCCAGCCCCTCACCCACAGCGGGTCCCACCGACGCGCCCACGGTGATCCCGCCGCCGGCGGCTGTCCCGTCCGTACCGCC
>NZ_JBAPPI010000502.1:0-2025 GCF_049280035.1 Mycobacterium sp.
GGAAACCGGGCCAAGGAGATCCTGGCCCGCTGGGGTTAGCCCGACGACGATGCAGACCGTGTAACGGTCTGCTGAGAAGTCCGGGCAATCGATGTAGCCCGACGACGGCAGGCCTAAGACGCCGCGAATCCGGTGGAGCCGTTGGGCCCCACCGGATTCGAGGTGATTGCGGCGCTCCTAGACTACGAAGCCTACGCTTGACTACTTCGTGATCTCGATGCGCTGCGGCTGTGTCCCGGCGTAAACGCCGCTGACCCGCACGGTCAGCACGCCGGCGTCGTAGGACGCCGCGATGGCCTCGCCGGTGACGTGCGCAGGCAGCCGGAACGACCGGCGGAACGAGCCGTAGCGGACCTCGCGCAGCGTGCGCCCGTCCTTTGCGGGGTCTTCGCTGGCCGTTTCGTCGCGGCGCTCACCATGGATCACTAGGCGGCCGTGGTCAACCTCGACGTTGACGTCCTTCTCGACGTCCACGCCGGGCAGCTCCAGGCGGACTATCGCGTCCTCGCCGTCCTTGACGATCTCGGCGGCGGGGCTGAAGCCATTGGCTACCGGCTTGAACCAGTCACTCGCGGCGGCCGGTCCAAAGAAATCGCGCATCCAGCGGTCGGCATCCCAGGCGGGTCGTGACCACAAGGTCAGGTTGCTCATTCGTATCTCCTCGTGCTTGGTGGTTGCCGACACCTTGCCGGCCTACCCGTACAAACATGAGTCGACCACGCTTAAGTTCCAGCTGGTTGTTCGCCCTGAGCGAACCGGGTCAGATCAATGCCGAGTCGAAGCTTTCATCGATCGCCAACCGGTAACCGCGTTTGACGACCGTCGCGACAATATTCCTGTCACCCAAGGCTTTTCTTAGCCGCAGCACTGCGGTGTCCACGGCGTGAGGGTCGTTGGCGCTGCCCGGCAGAGTTCGTAGCAGTTCCCGCCGGGCGACCACGACGCCGGGACGGTGCGCCAATGCGCGCAGAATCGCCATCGCGGCCGGGGGCAGCGACTGGAGCGTTCCGTCAACCATCACGTAGGAGCCGCGGATCTCGATACGATGGCCGGCCGCCTGCATTGCGCGTGAGCGGAGCACGGGCAGCTCCTCGACGATATGTCTGGCCAGCGCGGCCAGTCGCATTCGTTCTGGTGACGATGTCGGAATCCCTAGGCGGACCAATGGCTGTGCGGTGACCGGGCCAATGCACATTGCCCGCACATCGGTGCGCAGCGCGTTGAGCAACCGGTCGAAGATGCCCAGATCGCCGGCCCGCATCAGCGTCGCTGCCACGGCTGGCGCCGAGGTGAAGCTCACGGCGTCGAAATGTTGTTGGGCGATCTGCGTGACTAGCTGGTCGAAGTCGCCGCCCGCGGGTACCGGTTTCCACCGATACACCCGGATCGGCACAACCTCGGCGCCCGCGGAGCGCAACTCGTCGACAAATTCCGGAAACGGATCCCAGTCGTCGGTGGCGCCGTGCAGCTGCACGGCGATGCGGCAGCCCGCGATGCCGGACTGCCGCAGGTATTGCACGACCTCGCGCGACGACTCGGTTTTCGGCGACCACTCCTCCGGCAGGCCGGCAGCGCGCAGCGCGCCGGTGGCCTTCGCGCCACGGGCCACGACCCGAGCGCCGGACAACGCCGCGGTCAACTCGCGGGAAAGTTGCCATCCGTCGGCGGCGGCGAGCCAGCCGCGAAATCCGACGCCGGTCGTGGCAACCACAATGTCGGGCGGAGTGGCGATCAATGCTTTCGTGTTGCGGTGCAATTCGTCATCGTCGGGCAACGCGACCATGGTGATGGCCGCTGCATGGCTGACTGCGGCGCCATTGCGGCGCAGCAGCGCGCAGAGCTCGTCGGAGCGTCGTGCCGAGGTGACTGCCACCCGATAGCCGGCGAGTGGCGGCGCGGCGGGGTGACCCATATGAAGTATTTATGCCCGGCAGATTTCGGGTGCATTACCGAGTAATTACTGTTACCAGACGTCGCCGTCGCGCCAATCGCACGCCAAGTCCGCGGTGGGGTCCAGGCTGATCC
>NZ_JBAPPI010000503.1:0-4541 GCF_049280035.1 Mycobacterium sp.
CTGCTCACCCCATTGGCCGAGGCTGGGGTCGCCAGCTCAGCTTCCGAAGCCTCCGTGTCGAGACGGAGACGTCACGACCGTCGTTGGACCGCTAGAACCGTCGTCAAGATGACTGGCCGCGAAGGCCGCCCCCTTGTCAATCATCGCCCCGTCGCCTGCATAGGTATCGTGCGCCGAGAAATTCATCCCGTCGGAGCAGACCGGGTCCTCCGGAGCGCACACCTTGATGGTCTTGGCCTGATAGAGCGGGCCGATGTCGACCGCCGGCTCGCCGAGGAAGTCCATCGCGCGGCCGTTTGGCATTGCGAAGAGCACGACCGAGGAGACGTGGTTGGCCACATCGGCGTCCATCGGTTTGGGTACGGTCGCCGGATCGACCCCATCCGGTATGGCAGCGGGGGTGAGGAAGCCCATCACGGCCGCGCCTTGGGAATAGCCGCCGAGCACCAGTTTGGTTTTAGGACAGATGGCCGCCATCGACTCAACGTGATTGCCGGCGTCTCTGATCCCGTCGACTGCGGTGGGAAAATCTGTGGTGGCAGGGTAATCGACCGCGTATACCCCGAAGGACTTCGAACCGACCTTCGACTGTAGCGAGTCGACGAATGCCTGTCCGATTCCTCCGACACCTGGTGCCTCGGTGGTGCCCCGGGCGAATATGGCTTCCACGTCGGGGCAGCCCTCGGCGGACGCGGATGGAATCGAGACACCCAGTACTGCCCAAGTCATAACGACGGCGGCGAAGAGCCTAGCGGCGAAACGTGTACACACGTCTCAGATATTGCCATATTGTCTTGGCACTGCGCGGGACCCGACCCCCGACGCCGTTAGTACCGCTGGAGCGAGAACGGGTACGTGACAGTTCCGCCGGGTGCGCCGCCGCAGCCGGCGTCGAAGGTCGAGTCCACCGAACCGGCGAGCGACGCCATGTCCCATGAATAGGTGTCGTGCGACGGCAGGAAGTACACGGTGCAGCGCACACCATCGGGCACGTCGACAACCATCGTGTAACGACCATTGGCGAGGTGCGCATCTGCGTTCCAGGGCACCGCTTGCCCGTTGGGCCTCGGTTGGGCATTCACGTGGACACAGTCCGGAACCTCAACCTGGCATTTCCTGACATTCCAGAGCCAGGAGTGGCCCGGATCCCGCGTGGTCTCGACTTCGTAGTTGCCGATCAGCATCCCGGCTGCGGCGCTCGGCGCGAGCGCCAGCGCGGCTGCGGTAAGCGCCACGACGACTGCCACCGTCTTCGGGGTTTTCACGGGTTCCCTCCGTTCCTCGCCGCCCGCGGGCCTTTACGGAATGCGCCGGAATCAGCCTGGCGACGTCCAGGCGATGGGCAGCGTCTTGATGCCGTGGATGAACGGCGACAGTAATCGGGCGGGCTCCTCGGTAGCGACGACGTCGGGTATCTCGCGGTGCAGTTCCTCGAACATGACCCGGATCTCGCGACGCGCCAGGTTAGCTCCCAAGCAGAAATGGGCGCCTCCGCCACCGAAGCCGACGTGCGGATTCGGGTTGCGGGTGACGTCGAACTTCCACGGGTCGGCGAACTTCGACTCGTCGCGATTGGCCGAGCAATACCACAGCGTCGCTTTGTCTCCGGCGGCCATCTTGGTTCCGCTCAGTTCGAAGTCGTGGGTGAGCGTGCGCCGCATGTAGATCACCGGCGACGCCCACCGCACAACCTCCTCCACCGCCGCGTGCGATACACCGTCGAAGTCGGTCCACCACGTCTGCCGTTGCTCGGGGTAACGCGTGAGTGCGAGCAGGCCGTGGCTGATCGCATTGCGTGTCGTCTCGTTGCCGGCGGCCGCCAGCAGGATGAAGAACGATGCGACCTCCGCCGAGGTCAACCGTTCGCCGTCCACGTCCGCCTGCACCAGGCTGGTGGTCAGGTCGTCATGAGGATTGCTGCGGCGGTCCTCGGCCAGCGCGGTCGCGTAGCCGCCGATTTCCATGGATACCTGGGCGAACTCCTCGAAATCGGTTGCCAGGTCGGGGTCGCCGAAACCGAGAATGACGTTGGTCCAGTGAAAGATCCGTTGGTGGTCCCCCTCGGGAATCCCCATCATGTCGCAGATGACCTGCAACGGCAGCGGCCCGGCCAGCTCGCTGACCGCCTCGCCCTTGCCGTCGGGATGAGCGGCGATCATCGACGCGACCAGCCGGTGGGCCCGTTCGCGCACCGACGCCTCGATCCGGGCCACTACCTTGGGGGTGAACGCCCTGCTGACGATCGACCGCAACCGCTGGTGTCGTGGATCGTCGAGAACGATCATCGAGCCGAAGAACTCGGCGACCTCCGGCGGTTGATCGTTGATGGTGATATTCGGACTCGAGCTGAAGACTTCTGGATGACGGCTGGCGTAGAACACATCGTCGAGTCCGGTCAGCGCCCAATGTCCGGCGCCTTTCTCCAACCCTTCCTGGAAGGGTTCAGGCCAGAACGAGATCGGCGCTTCGCGGCGCAGCGTGGCAAACGCGCCGTCGCGCAGATCGTCGTCGAGTGCCCAAAAGTCCCACGTGCTCAGATCAATATCGGCGAGCGCAACCTCGGGCGGCGCCGTGCCGTTCGCTCGATTGGCAATGCCCATGTCGACCGTCCTCGTCGTTGAGCGGGGCTACAGGCGCGAGCCTAATATTTCGCTTGGCGTACTACGTCGCACGTACTAAACTTGCCGGTATGGCACGTGGTTCCCGACCGGCCCGAAGGCCGGCCAGAAGAAATGACCCGGGTGTGCTGATCATGACCAGCCTGGCCTCGGGCGCTAAGCACGGCTACGCGCTGGCGCGCGATATCGAAAGATTCGCGGGCGTAACGCTGGGGCCGGGAACGCTGTACGGAGCGATCACCGCGCTGGAGGAGCACGGCCTGATCGAACCGGCGGGCCATGACGAGCGGAGGCGTCCGTATCGGTTGACGGCCGCGGGACGGGCCGAACTGACCACCGCGGTGCGCAGCCTGGGGGCAATCGCGGTCGAGGGGGCCCGCCGGCTCGGGATTTCATTGCCTGCTCCAAACCCAGGGTGGGCGCAATGAATCCCCGCGAGGTCGGTGGCATCCTGCGCTGGTACCCCGCCGCCTGGCGCCGCCGATACGGTGAGGAGTTGATCGCCATGCTGGACGACACCTACGGCAATGACAAGCCCCCGCGGCGTGTCCGGATATCACTGCTCCGATCTGGCTTAGTTGAACGAATTCGGTTGTTGCGTAAGTACTCTCGCACGTATCTCGGCTACAGTATCGCCTGTGCTATCGTCTGGGCCGTCATCTGGGCCACGCTGTGGACACTCACGGGTGATGCCACCCGGCACACGTTTGCGGTGTTCTTCGGCGGATGGGCGATCGGTTGGCTGTCGGCGAGCATTGCCCGCATCGTCTACCCACCGCCGAAACCACGCAGAACTGTTTGATGCCGGTCGGTGATGTCGCCCGCGCGCAGGGTCGAAGTGTCAGTGCGAGCAGACCGTGCGGGCAGGTGCCCCGTTCGCGGTCGCCTGGCTGACCACCTTGCCGTCGAGCAGGATCGTGCAAGTGATCGAGCCGGGGCTCTGCGCGCTGATCACAAATACTCCCCCGGACGTGGCATTGAACTGCGTCTGCCACGGCAACGGCACGTGTGCTTGCTGAGTCTGGCCGGTCTGGCCGGTGTCGGTCTGATACGAGATGTAGTCCGCCACGGGGGCGCTGCCACTCAACTGATAGGTCACCACCTGGGTCAGTGGGCCCGTGGCGTTTGCCACCCCGCAAGTGCCTACCGCCGTCGCGAAAGCGGCCAGCACCGCAAGCAGGCGTGGCGTAGGCGACAGTTGGCTGGTCATAGTTATCTAACGCGACATGGTGTCACTCCGGCCAAAGGCGTGGGGACGTTTTAGTGTCTTTTCACGACAAGCAGGCGATTGTTGAACCGATGTCAGCTGACCGTCGTGGAGGCTAGTGATGACTGAACAGCCGGAGGAGTCCGGACGCTCCGGCCCGGCCCGCCGGAGCAGGCGCGACGTGCTACGCGGCGCCGCGGTGGTTGGAGCATTCCTGGCGGCGGACCTCGGCGCGCTGCTCTACGCGAACAATTGGATCGGTCCCGCGCGGTTGACGCCGCGGGTTTTCCTCGAGGGCTTTGCCAAGGTGTTCGGTCGACAACCGGGGTTCCGCAAGAACCACGCCAAGGGTGTCGCCGTCACCGGCTACTTCGACAGCACCGGCAACGGCCGGACGCTGTCCAAAGCGGCGGTGTTCGCGCCCGGTCGCACACCGGTTGCCGGGCGGTTTTCGTTGGCAGGCGGCAATCCGCACGCCGCCGATGCGTCGTCGACTGCGCGCGGGCTGGGCCTGGCGTTCGGATTCCCGGGCGCAGAGCAGTGGCGGATGGCGACGCTGAACCTTCCAGTCTTCCTTGACAATTCACCGCAAGGCTTCTACGACCGGCTGATCGCCTCGGCCGTGGTTCCGGGCACCGGCAAGCCCGATCCGACGGCGATGGCGCGGTTTCTCGCCGCACATCCGGAAACGGCGCGGGCCATGGACATCGTCAAGC
>NZ_JBAPPI010000504.1:0-4343 GCF_049280035.1 Mycobacterium sp.
AACGCCAAGACGCCGTCGCGGTAGTCCTGTGCCACGTTGCTGATGTGCTGCACGAAATGCGCCGAGGCACCGGCGGCCGTCAGGCCGGCGGCGAAAGTATGTCAATGGGCTCGTAAGCGCACCGGGATACCCCCAAGGCGGGGTGTAGCAGATTCTTGTAGAAGGCACCGGTATCCACCGGTTCCGTGAAGTCCAGCGACGCCACCCCAGCCGGCCACGCGAGTGGCGCCACCAAGCCAACAGTCGGCGATCCGAGCCCACGGGCGAGTTCATCAATCAGTAGTACTCATCGTCTGCACAACACTGTGCAGGGGCCGCACGGTCGGTTGATCCCAGCGCCGGGAACGGTCGCGTCGCCGTAGCTTCAAAAACGACACCACAAATTCCAGTGGTGAGTGTTCGGACGGCGATTACACAGGCTTGTGGGTCCATTCAGCAGATGTCCCCCGAGAAGGGTTGAGGCGTGACCATCTTCACCGCGGTGAAAAGCGCTGCCCGGGAACGGAAGTTCTTGACCGGGCAATCCAGAACTAGCGAAAGGCATGATCATGGCACTTCTCGAGGGCAAAACTGCGGTAATCACCGGCGGTTCGACAGGCGTCGGGTTGGCCACCGCCAAGCGGTTCGTCGAGGAGGGCGCGTACGTCTTCATCAACGGACGGAGTCAGGCCGAACTCGATGCGGCGGCCAAGGAAATCGGCGAGAACGTCACCGGTGTGCAGGGTGATGGCAGTAAGCAAGGGGATCGCGACCGGCTCTACGCCGCGGTCGCCGACACTGGCCGGCGCCTGGACGTCGTGTTCGCCAACGCCGCGGTCATCGACGTCGCACGGATCGGCGAAGTCACACAAGAACACCTGCAGAAGGCGCTGCCGTTACTGAACGACGGCGGATCAATCATCCTGAACTCGTCGAACCCGAATGCCAAGGACAACGACGGCATCGGCGTGTACACCGCGATCAATGCGGCGCTGCGATCATTAGCCAGCACCTGGGCAAGTGAGTTGCGGGACCGCAAGATTCGCGTCGACGTGATCAGCCCTGGCGTGGCCCGCGACGCCACGGCCGAGGAGGTCGCGAACGCGGCGCTTTACCTGGCCTCGGGCCCAAGCAGCTACACCACAGGCGACGACATTCCCGTGGACGCCGACATCAACGAGGTCGCCCGCCGCGTCGAGGACCTATCCGCCAACGACCCCCAGTTCGCCGCAGCCAAGCCGAGCCCGGCGGTCGCCGCCGCCCTTGCGCTACCGGGGCTGCGACTGCCGCAGCTCGTTCAGACCGCGCTTGAGGGTTACGCAGACCGCCCGGCACTCGGGCAGCGCGCCGTTGAGTTCGTCATGGACCCAAAGACCGGACGCACCTCACTGGAGGTGCTCCCCCACTTCGAGACCATCACCTACCGTGAGCTAAGCGACCGCGTCGGCGCACTGAAGCGCGCCTTGGCCAACGACCCGCTACAGGCCGGCGATCGGGTTTGCGAGCTGGGCTTCACCAGCGTCGACTACGCCACCATCGACCTGGCGCTAGGCCAGATCGGTGCGGTGGCGGTTCCGCTACAAACGAGCACGGCGATCACCCAGCTGCAGCCGATCGTGACCGAGACCGAGCCCAGCGTGATCGCGGCCAGCGTGAGCCAGCTGCACGACGCCGTCGAGTTGCTCCTGAGCGGCCATGTCCCCGCGAAGCTTGTGGTGTTCGACTATTACGCCGAGGTCGACGACCAGCGCGAGGCCGTGGAGACCGCCCGCGCGCGGTTGGCAGGTACCCCGGTGATTGTCGAGACCCTGGCCGACGTTCTCGAGCGCGGTAAGGCGCTGCCGGACAAGTCAATTGCGGCGCCGGCTGAGGACGACCCACTGGCCCTGCTCGTCTACACATCCGGCAGCACCGGCGCACCCAAAGGTGCGATGTATCCGCAGAGCAATGTCGGCAAGTTGTGGCGCAGGTCCAGCAGCAACTGGTTCGGGCCGAGCGCCGCGTCGATCACTCTCAACTTCATGCCGATGAGCCACGGCATGGGACGCGTCATCCTCTACGGCACGCTCGGCAATGGCGGCACAGCGTATTTCGCCGCCAAGAGTGACCTCTCCACGCTGCTCGAGGACCTCGAGCTGGTGCAGCCCACCGAGTTGAACTTCGTGCCACGAATCTGGGAGACCCTGTTCGGCGAATTCCAGCGCGAAGTCGATCGGCGGCTGTCCGACCCGACCGACCCTGCCGCCCGCGCGGCCGTCGAAACTGAGGTCCTGGTCGAGCAGCGGCAGTACCTGCTGGGCGGGCGGTGCATCTTCGCGATGACAGGGTCGGCGCCTACCTCCCCGGAGCTGAAGGCCTGGGCTGAATCCCTGCTCGAGATAAATCTGACGGACGGCTACGGGTCCACCGAGGCCGGGATGGTGTCGTTCGACGGTGAGGTGCAAAGTCCGCCAGTCATCGACTACAAGCTGGTCGACGTTCCGGATCTGGGCTACTTCTCCACCGACCGGCCGCATCCGCGAGGCGAGTTGCTGGTCAAGACCGAGAACATGTTCCCGGGCTACTACAAGCGGCCGGAGGTCACCGCCGGCGTGTTCGACGCCGACGGCTACTACCGGACCGGAGACGTCGTCGCCGAGGTCGCTCCCGGTCGGCTTGAGTACGTCGATCGCCGCAACAACGTCTTGAAGCTCGCGCAGGGCGAGTTCGTCACCGTCGCAAAGCTGGAGGCGGTCTTCGGCAACTGCCCACTGGTCCGGCAGATCTACGTCTATGGCAACAGCGCACAGCCGTACCTGTTGGCCGTCGTGGTCCCCACCGAAGAGGCGTTGGCTAGCAACGACATTGAGACGCTCAAGCCGCTGATTGCCGATTCACTGCAGAGCGTCGCGAAAGAGGCCGGTCTGCAGTCCTACGAGGTGCCGCGCGACTTCATCATCGAGACAACACCTTTCACGCTGGAGGACGGTCTGCTCACGGGCATCGGGAAGCTGGCGTGGCCGAAGCTGAAGCAGCACTACGGTGACCGGCTGGAACAGGTCTACGCCGAGCTGGCCGAAGGCCAGGCCAACGAACTGAGCGAACTGCGCCGCAGCGGGGCCGACGCGCCGGTGCTGCAAACGGTGAGCCGGGCCGCGGCCGCCATGCTCGGGACGGCGACCACCGACCTGGCGCCGGATGCGCACTTTACCGACTTGGGCGGAGACTCATTGTCCGCGCTGACATTTGGCAACCTGTTGCACGAGATCTTCGGCATCGATGTGCCGGTGGGCGTCATCGTCAGCCCGGCCAACGACCTGCAGGCCATCGCCTACTACATCCAGGGCGAGCGGCAGGGCACCAAAAGGCCCAGCTTCGCCTCGGTCCATGGTCGCGACGCGACCGAGGTTCATGCGAGTGACCTCACGCTGGACAAGTTCATCGATGCGCCGACGCTGGCTGCCGCGCCAACGCTGCCGCGGCCCAGCGCCGAGGTGCGCACTGTCCTGTTGACCGGCGCGACCGGCTTTTTGGGCCGCTACCTGGCGCTGGAGTGGCTAGAGCGCATGGATCTGGTCGACGGCAAGGTGATCGCCCTGGTGCGGGCCAAGACAGATGAAGATGCGAGGACTCGTCTCGACAAGACCTTCGGCGTTGGCTCTCCTGAAGGCGACCCGAAGCTGCTTGAGCATTACCAGCAGCTGGCTGCCGACCACCTGGAGGTCATCGCCGGCGACAAGGGCGAGGCCAACCTCGGCCTGGACCAGCAGACCTGGCAGCGGCTGGCCGACACCGTCGACCTGATCGTCGACCCTGCCGCTCTGGTCAACCACGTGCTGCCGTACAGCGAGCTGTTCAGACCCAACGCGCTGGGCACCGCGGAGTTGATCCGGATCGCGTTGACCAGTAAGCAAAAGCCGTACACGTATGTGTCGACAATCGGTGTGGGCGATCAGATCGAGCCGGCGAAGTTCGTCGAGGACGCTGACATCCGGGTCATCAGCCCGACCCGCAAGATCAACGACAGCTACGCCAACGGTTACGGCAACAGCAAGTGGGCCGGCGAGGTGCTGCTACGCGAGGCGCACGACTTGTTCGGCCTGCCGGTCGCGGTGTTCCGGTGCGACATGATCCTGGCCGACACCACGTATGCGGGTCAGCTCAACGTGCCGGACATCTTCACCCGGATGATCCTGAGCCTGGTGGCCACGGGTATCGCGCCGGGTTCGTTCTACGAACTCGACGCAGATGGCAACCGGCAGCGTGCGCATGTCGACGGTCTGCCGGTCGAGTTCATCGCCGAGGCCATCTCCACGCTGGGGGCCCAGAGCGTGGCAAGTTTCCAGGCCTACGGCGTGATGAACCCCTACGACGACGGCATTGGG
>NZ_JBAPPI010000505.1:0-13482 GCF_049280035.1 Mycobacterium sp.
GGTGCCCTTGACGCCGGCTCGATTGGCCAGCGCACGGAGTTCGGGAAGCACCATGGTGGACAGGGAACCGTCCGACGGACTAGCGCTGGTGTCCGCCACCGACCCGGATGCGTCGGGGTCAGCGGAAGTGTCTGGTGTCACGGAGTTGGACAGCTTGTCGTTTTCAGTGCTGTCGCCAGCCGTAACGAGGTCCGTTTCAGTCACGGATTTCCTTTCTTCCCTGGCCGATCGAATCAAGCCAGGGGTTCGTTGCATTCAGCCAAATCGCCGAGTGCTACCAACAATCGACTCTGCAGCGGTGATCGCCGGGATTGGCAGTTTAAATGGCGAACCATCGTCCACGAGAAGAATTTGGTGTTCGTCCTAGTGTCAACGCAGATGCAGATGCTGCGATTGCTGGACGGCTCCGAGGATAACCTGCTTCGATGCCGGAAGCAAGAAGCCCCTCCAGCGTGCCGGTGGACGTTAGCTGCGGACGGCCACTCCGGAACTCCAGCGGACCCCGTCGCCGGCCGCCATCTCGCTGACCGCAAACCCGTTTGCGGCGCCATACTGCAGGGCCTCGGCGGGCAACTCGGCAGCCGTGCTCAGCGCGATCACTGCCGGACCAGCACCGGATAGCACAGCTGCCACGTTGTAACGCCGCAACAGTCGAAGGTATTCCGCCGATGCGGGCATCGCGGGCGCGCGCTGCGGCTGATGGAGCAGGTCCTCGGTAGCGGCCATCAGCAGGTCGGGTCGTTCGGTGAGCGCCACCACCAGCAGCGCTGTGCGGCTGAGATTGAACCGGGCGTCGTCGTGGCTGACCTGCGCAGGCAGCAACACCCGCGCCTCCGCCGTCGACGAGCGTTGCTCGGGAATGGCGGGGAACAAGTGAATGTCGGGATGTAATCGCAGCGGCACCGCCGAGAAGCTGGGCGGATCGCCGCTGCGGTCGGTCCACGACACCACTGCGCCGCCCAGCACCGCCGCCGCGGCGTTGTCGGGATGCCCTTCGAATTCCGACGACAACTGGATCAGCTGGTCCTGGCTCAAGGGAGTCGAACCCGCTTGTGCGACAAGCCCATTGACTGCCGCAACGCCACCTACCACCGCGGCGGCCGACGAGCCGAGACCCCGCGAGTGTGGAATGGCATTTCGACACCGCACTTTCAAGCCGGGCGCGGTGACGCCGGCCGCCTGAAGACCACACTCTACGGCGCGAACCACCAAATGGCCTGAGCCGAGCGCCAACTCGCTGGCGCCCTCGCCATCTACTTCGACGATCAAACCGGAATCGGTTGTCTCGACTATGATTTCGTCGTAGAGATTCAGCGCCAATCCGATGCTATCGAAGCCCGGACCGAGGTTGGCGCTGGACGCCGCGACGACCGAACTGGCCAGCAGCCCGGCAGGCAGCAGCTGGGTCACTAGACGAGCCCCAGTTTCGCGACAACGGCGACGGGGTCGACGGGCACCGGCGACACGGTGGGCATGTCTCGCAGCGCCGTGTCGGGATCCTTGAGGCCGTTGCCGGTCACGGTGCACACCACTGTCGATCCCGGCGCCACCCAGCCGTCCTCGACGGCCTTGAGAAGACCGGCGATGCTTGCCGCCGACGCCGGTTCCACGAAGACGCCTTCGGTAGCGGCCACCAGGTGATATGCCGCCAGGATCTCGTCGTCGGTGGCGGCCAGGAACCGTCCCTTGGACTGCTGTTGCGCCTCGACGGCCGACGCCCACGACGCCGGTGAGCCGATGCGGATCGCGGTGGCAATGGTCTCGGGCTGGCTCACCGGTTCGCCGAACACCAACGGCGCCGCGCCGGCCGCCTGGGTACCCAGCATCCGCGGCAGCTTGTCGATCACGCCGTCGGCGTGATATTCGGTGTAGCCCTTCCAGTACGCGGTGATGTTGCCCGCGTTGCCGACCGGCAGGGCGTGTATGTCCGGCGCGACGCCCAGCGTGTCGACGATCTCGAACGCCGCGGTCTTCTGGCCCTCGATCCGCAGCGGGTTGACCGAGTTGACCAATGAGATCGTCGGAAAGTCGGCGACGATCTTGCGGGCGAGTTCCAGGCAGTCGTCGAAGTTGCCGTCGATCTGGATGACCTTCGCGCCATGCATCACGGCCTGTGCCAGCTTGCCCATCGCGATCTTGCCCTGCGGGATCAGCACCGCGCAGGTGATGCCCGCGCGGGCCGCGTAGGCCGCCGCCGACGCCGAGGTGTTACCCGTCGACGCACACAGCACGGCCTGCTGACCGCGGGCCACCGCGTCGGTGACCGCCATCGTCATGCCACGGTCCTTGAACGAGCCGGTGGGATTGAGGCCTTCAACCTTGAGATGAACCGTGCACCCGGTCGTCGCGGAAAGCTTGGTTGCGGGTATCAGCGGGGTGCCACCCTCCAGCAGGGTGACCGGAACCCAGTCGTCACCGACCGGCAGCCGATCCCGGTAGGCCGCGATCACACCCGGCCACGGCTGATGGGTGCTGGTCTTGGCGGCGCTTGCCGAACTCATTCGCTGGTTCCTTCCAGCCGCAGGACGCTTGCCACATTCTGTACCACGTCGAGGCCGGCCAGCGCGTCGACGGTTTCAGACAGTGCGGCATCAGTGGCGCTGTGGGTGACTACCACGATGCGGGCGCCTACTCGTTGTCCGCCCTCCCCGACCACGCCTTCCTGGCGAACTTCGGCGATGCTGACTTCGCGTTTGGCGAATTCTGCTGCAACCGAAGACAATACGCCCGGCTTGTCCGCGACGTTCATGCTCACGTAGTAGCGGGTGGAGATGACACCCATTGGCGCGATAGGCAGTTGGGCGTACTTGGACTCCTTCGGCCCGCGGCTGCCCAGCACCCGGTTGCGTGCCGCCATCACCAGATCCCCGGTCACCGCTGATGCGGTCGGCGCTCCGCCGGCGCCCTGACCGTAGAACATCAGCCGGCCCGCGGCTTCGGCCTCGACCACCACGGCATTGAATGCGCCGCTGACCGTGGCCAGCGGATGCGACAGCGGTACCAGCGCAGGGTAGACCCGAGCCGACACCCGCTGCTGCCCATCGTCGGTCGTGATTCGCTCACAGATCGACAACAGTTTGATTGTGCAGCCCAGGCCCCGCGCGGACACGAAGTCCTCCGGGGTGATCTTCGTGATGCCCTCGCGGTAGACGTCGTCGGCGGTCACCCGGGTGTGGAACGCGATGGAAGCCAGGATCGCCGCCTTGGCTGCGGCGTCATAACCTTCCACGTCCGCGGTTGGGTCGGCCTCGGCGTAGCCGAGCGCGCTCGCGTCGGCCAACGCGCGCTCGTAGTCGGCGCCGGTGCTGTCCATCTCGGAGAGGATGTAATTGGTGGTGCCATTGACGATCCCGGCCACCCGCTGCACGCTGTCACCGGCCAGCGACTGGGTCAGCGGCCGGATCACCGGGATGGCACCGGCCACCGCAGCCTCGAAATACAGGTCTACGTTGGCGCTTTCGGCTGCTTGCGCGAGCTCTCCGGTCGCGACTGACAGCAGAGCCTTGTTCGCGGTGACGACGGATTTGCCATGCTCTAGTGCGGACAGGATCGCCTTGCGCGACGGCTCGACCGGTCCCATCACTTCGATGACGATGTCGACGTCCTCGCGGGAGACCAGTTCTTCGATGTTGTCGGTGAGCAGATCGATCGGCACACCACGGTCAGCGGCGACCCGCCGCACGCCGATGCCGCGTAGCGCCAGCGGCGCGCCGATCCGGGCGGCGAGATCGTCGGCACTGTCCTCCATGATGCGAACCACTTCACTGCCGACATTGCCCAGTCCCAATACCGCTACACCGACTGGCTTTTCATCATCGTTCACGTCTCACCTCATCTCCAGACTCAAAAGGTCGTCGACGGTCTCCCTGCGCAGAATCAGCCGGGTCTGCCCGTCGCGCACAGCCACCACCGCCGGCCGGCCAATCAGGTTGTATCGGCTCGACAGCGAGTAGCAGTAGGCACCAGTGGCTGCCACCGCAACCAGGTCGCCCGGCACTAAATCGTCGGGAACCCAGGTATCCCGGACGACGATATCGCCGCTCTCGCAGTGCTTTCCGACAACACGGGCCAGGGCCGAAGGCGCATCGGTGGCCCTGGAGACCAGCCGGACGTCGTATTCCGCGCCGTACAGCGCCGTGCGGATGTTGTCGCTCATCCCTCCATCCACACTGACATAACGGCGGTGTGCTGTCGCGCTCACCCCGACATCTTTGACGGTGCCGACCTCATACAGCGTGATGGTCCCCGGCCCGGCGATGGCGCGGCCGGGCTCGACGACCAGCCGGGGAACCGGCAGGCCCACCGCCGCGGACTCGTTGCGCACAATGGTCCCGAGCTTGTCGGCGAGTTCGCGCACCGGCGGCGGGTCGTCGAACGTCAGATACGAGATGCCCAGGCCACCACCGAGATCGACGGTGGAAATCTGCGCGGTCTTGTCGACCCCGAACTCGGCGACGACGTCGCGCAGCAGGCCGATCACCCGGTGCGCGGCCAGTTCGAAGCCGGCAACGTCGAAGATCTGCGACCCGATGTGACTGTGCAGGCCCACCAATCGAAGGTGATCGGTGGCGAATACCCGTCGTACCGCCGCCATCGCCGCGCCGTTGGCCAGTGACAGTCCGAATTTCTGGTCTTCGTGGGCGGTGGAGATGAATTCGTGGGTGTGGGCTTCGACGCCGACCGTAACGCGGACGAGCACATCCTGGACGACACCGGCCTCCCCCGCGATCGCATCGAGGCGCTCGATCTCGATCATCGAATCCACCACGACATGACCAACGCCGGCCTTGACCGCCGCGGTCAGCTCGGCGACCGATTTGTTGTTGCCGTGCAGCGCGATCCGCTCAGGCGGGAAGTTTGCGTGCAGTGCGACCGCCAGCTCACCGCCGGTGCAGACGTCCAGCGAGAGGCCTTCCTCATCGATCCACCGCGCTATTTCGCTGCACAGAAAGGCCTTGGCGGCGTAGTGCACGTTGGCGCCGCCGCCGAATGCCTCGGCGATCTCTCGGCACCGCGCTCGGAAGTCGTCTTCGTCGACGACGAAAAGCGGCGTGCCGTACTCCTGCGCCAGCCAGTTCAACCCGACGCCGGCAATCTTGACGACCCCGTCGTCGCTGCGAACCGCGTTGTACGGCCAGACATTCGGCGCCAATTCCAAAAGTTCTTGCGTCGTCTGCGGTCGCGGTGGAACGCCGGAGTGATGGAACTCCTCGGCGTGGCGTGGACCGGCCGGATGGACGTTCACATCCGCTCCGGAGCGTGGACACCAAGGATGGCCAACCCGTTGGCGATCACCTGGCGGGTGGCCTGGCACAGCGCCAGACGTGCGGTGTGCAGCTCGTTCGGCGTTTCGTCGCCGAGCGGCAACACCCGGCACGAGTCGTAGAACCGGTGGTAGTCGCCGGCGAGGTCTTCCAGATAGCGGCACACCCGGTGCGGTTCGCGCAGTGACGCCGCGGTTTTCAGCACCCGTGGGAACTCGCCGAGATTACGAACCAGCGCGCCCTCTTTGTCGTGGGTAAGCAGATCGAGGTGGCTGGTGTCGGGGATCAGGCCGAGTTCGGCGGCGTTACGGGCCAGCGCGGAGAGCCGGGCATGCGCGTATTGCACGTAGTAGACCGGATTTTCGTTGGACGCCGATGACCACAGCGCCAGGTCGATGTCGATCGGGGTGTCTACCGAGGAGCGGATCAGGCTGTAGCGAGCGGCGTCGACGCCGATCGCCTCGACCAGGTCGTCGAGCGTGATCACGGTGCCCGCGCGCTTGCTCATCTTCACCGGCTGACCGTCGCGGACCAGGTTGACCATCTGGCCGATCAGCACCTCGACGGCGGCCGGGTCGTCGCCGAACGCGGCAGCGGCGGCCTTCAGCCGGGAGATGTAGCCGTGGTGATCGGCGCCGAGCATGTAGATGCACAGGTCGAAGCCGCGTTGCCGCTTGTCCAGGTAGTAGGCCAGATCACCGGCGATGTAGGCGGGTTTGCCGTCGCTCTTGATCACGACGCGGTCTTTGTCGTCACCAAAAGCACTGGTGCGCAACCAGGTTGCGCCGTCCTTCTCGTAGATGTTGCCGTTCTCGCGAAGCCGGGCGATTGCCTGCTCGACACGACCGCTGCTGTGCATCGACTCTTCGTGGGTGTAAACGTCGAAAACGGTGCCGAAGTTGTGCAGCGATGCCTTGATGTGGGCGAACATCAAATCGACGCCGATCTTTCGGAAAGTCTCGTGCTGCTCGGCGTCGGGCTGGCTCAACGCATCGGGCGCCTCCTGCAGGACTTGCGCGGCGATGTCGGCGATGTAGCTGCCCGCGTAGCCGCCTTCCGGGGTGGGTTCGCCTTTGGCCGCGGCGATCAGCGAGTTGGTGAACCGATCGATTTGGGCGCCGTGGTCGTTGAAGTAGTACTCACGTACCACGTCGGCGCCCTGCGTCGACAGCAACCGGCCCAGTGCGTCGCCGACGGCGGCCCAGCGGGTGCCGCCGATGTGGATCGGCCCGGTCGGGTTGGCCGAGACGAACTCCAGGTTGATCTTGTGTCCGGCCTGGGCGTCAGAGTTGCCGTAGGTGTGGCCGGCGTCGATGACGTTGTTGATGATGCGGCCCTGCGCCGACGCGTCCAGCCGCAGGTTGATGAAGCCGGGTCCGGCCACCTCCGCCGAGGAGATGCCGTCGGCCTGGTCCAGCGCCTCGGCGAGCCATCCGGCCAGCTCACGGGGATTGATGCCGACCTTCTTACCGAGCTGCAGCGCCAGGTTGCTGGCGTAGTCGCCGTGCTCGGGGTTGCGCGGCCGCTCGACGGTGACCGTCGGCGGCAGCGCGCCGGTGTCGAGGGCATGCTCGGTCAGCACCGCGGTTGCGGTGGCCTTGAGCAGCTCGGCCAGGTCGGCGGGGTTCACGCAGGCCATCCTATTGGCTGAGGTCCTCAGGCCTCGAATCCATTCCGATGCTCAGCCAGGCGCCGTCATGCGTTAGTCTGTCGTGGCCCGTTGGCGCAGCATCTCGCGCGTGCGCCCCCGTAGCTCAGGGGATAGAGCGTCTGCCTCCGGAGCAGAAGGCCGCAGGTTCGAATCCTGTCGGGGGCACAAGTGTTTTAGCAGTTCAGAGGCTATTTCTGCCTAGACTGACATGCCGAGTGCCATCCACCTTCGCCTACTCGCACGGTTCGCCCCTCCACGGAACCAACCTGAGCGGGAGAGCAGCATTGACTACCGCATCCCGCGCAGTGCCTGGGCGAGCCGCTCAGCGGCGTCGCTCATCGCTGCTGTCTCGGTTCGTCAGCGCGTTGAAATGTGTTGCGTTCTAACCATTCCAAGACGTCAGACCACCTGTAGAGCACCCTACTGCCGCACTTGATGAACTTCGGTCCAGTCCCACGGTAACGATCCTGGGCGAGCGAAGCGGTAGTGGTGTGGAGATACGTGGCGACTTCGGCGGGCGTCGCCGGTGACGGTAGTTGATCAGACATGACCGGCGATCGTACCCAGCCCAAGGTCGAGCCCTTGTCAGGATTGAACTCTCCTGATGGGCCTCAGGGGAGCGTCAAAAGCCCTCTTAACAGGCATAATTCATCTCCACTGATCACTACAGATATCTGTAACTAAGGCCAGATTGTGGGCAATATGTGGGCGGCGCTCAACTACAACCGCATTGATCCCGACCGCGAGGTTTCTAGCCCAAGTGGAGCACCTCATGCAGGATGTCGTCACCGTGCATTGCCCGGAGCCGCCGGGGTCGTAGGATTCGTTGAGCTCACAGGGCTCGTAGGGCTCGTAAGACTCGTAGGGCTCGTAGGGCTCGTAGGGCTCGTAGGACCTGTCGGGCTCGTGGGCGTGGGACTCGCAAGGCCTGGGCCTTCGCCACACCAGTCCGCCACATCTTTCGGGTACTGCTCGAGCGGTAGAGGACAACGCTGCCCCGGCGGGAAATTGGCGCCGGCGTTGAGCAGATCGCAGGGAACATAGACCTGCTTGCCTTTGGGGGTGTTGGTCAAACACTGTGTCGGAGGCTGGGCATGAGCCTGAACAGGGACGATGATCGCCACCGCCACAGCACCGAGCACCGACACAAGACGGCGACAAGTCATGAGAACTCCTCTTGAGGAGTAAGTCTAGAGATCCCTCTAGGGTGGAGGCGATGCGCACGGCTTTCCATGAGCAGCTCGAATCGCTGACTGAACTGCTTAGCAACATGTGCGGCTTCGCCGGTTTGGCGATGGACCGTGCGACGCAGGCGCTGCTACACGTGGACCTGACCATGGCCGAACAGGTGTTTACAGACCATGACCGCCTTGCCCAGATGCAAACCAGCGCAGAGGAGGCTGCCTTCAGGTTGCTTGCATTGCAATCGCCTGTCGCGGGCGACCTGCGGCTCGTGGTTGGTTCCTTACGGAACGCGGCGAACGCTGAACGAATGGGCGGACTGGCACTCCACGTCGCGAAAATCGCTCGCCGCCGCCATCCCAACCGAACCCTGCCCGACGAGGTCAACGGCTACTTCGCCGAGATGGGACGTATTGCCGTAGACCTCGGCAACAGCGCCAAGGACGTGCTGCTATCGCGTGATCCGGAGCAAGCCGCTCAGATCAGCCGGGAAGACGACGCGATGGACCAACTCCACCAACAACTGTTCAGCGTCTTGATGGATACGGAGTGGAAGCACGGCGTCGCAGCAGCCGTGGACATCACCCTGCTGGGTCGGTTCTATGAGCGCTTCGCGGACCATGCCGTGGAAATAGGGCGTCGCGTTGTTTTTGAAGCGACAGGCGAAGCTGCCGGAGGGTAGAACAAGTCACCGGTCACCCGCCCCGAAGCGTTATTTGACCTCCTGACTAGGCAATTCGACTAGGGCTCGCAGCGCGACCCTCGGCGGAAAGGAACGAACGCCGACTGCGATCAGACTGCTGCCCCGCCGGTCCAGGCACGTCGCGCGAGAAGGCGCATACCGTTGAGTCCGACGATGACGGTCGACCCTTCGTGCCCAGCGACGCCGAGTGGAAGGGGTAGGTGTCCCAATAAGTCCCAGAGGACGAGTCCCGTGATGAAGGTGGTCGCGATGGCCAGGTTGGCGATCACGATGCGGCGGGCGCGGCGCGATAGGGCGATCACCGCGGGGAGGGTGGCCAGGTCGTCACGGACGATGACGGCGTCGGCGGTCTCAAGGGCCAGATCGGATCCGGCGCGGCCCATCGCGACGCCGGTGTGTGCGGCGGCCAGGGCGGGGGCGTCGTTGACACCGTCCCCGACAAGCAGCACGCGCCGCCCGGCGCCCTCAAGCTCGCGGACAGCGGTGACTTTGTCTTGCGGCAGCAGCCCGGCGCGGATGTCGGTAATTCCGATTTGCGCGGCGAGTGTGGTTGCGGCACGGCGGTTGTCACCGGTCAGCAAAACCGGTTCCGTGCCGGTGAGTGTAGTCAGTTCAGCGACGGTGCCAGCGGCTCCGGGACGCAGTTGGTCAGCTAGTGCCAGGATGCCGGCTGGGACACCGTCGGCGACGACGATGACCACGGTCTTGCCGGCGGCTTCCAAATCGGCCACCGTCGCGGTCATCGGGGTCGACTTATCAGCGTCGGACAGCAGATGCGGCGGGCTGCCGACTTCGACGTTATGGCCGTCGATAGTGGCATGGACACCGCGTCCGGGCGCAGAGTTGAAATCCCGGGCCGTGGGCAGCCGCAGGCCGCGTTCGTCGGCGGCGGCCACGATCGCCTGAGCCAGCGGGTGTTCGCTGGGGTGTTCGGCAGCCGCGGCCCAAGTAAGGATGGTGTCGGCGTCGTGGCGCGTTTCGTCGAATGTTTCAACGTCGGTCAGTTGGGGTGCGCCCTGAGTGAGGGTGCCGGTCTTGTCGAACGCCACGGCCGTGATCGAACCAAGTTGTTCCATCACCACTGCGGATTTGACCAGGACGCCGTTGCGTCCGGCGGTGGCCATGGCGGCCAGCAGCGGCGGCATGGTCGCCAGCACTACCGCGCACGGCGACGCGACGATCATGAAGGTCATCGCCCGCAGCAGCGCCGGCTGCAAGGCAGCGCCCAGCGCGAGCGGGACGAAAAACACCGCCAAGGTGGCGGCCACGACCCCGATCGAGTAGTACTGCTCGACCTTCTCGATGAACAACTGGGCCTTAGCCTTGGTGGCCGAAGCCTCCTGCACCATGGCCACGATGCGAGCGACGACGGTGTCCGCGGCCGCCCGGTCGACCCGAATCCGCAGCACCCCGGTGCCATTTAGCGTGCCGGCAAACACCTCATCGCCAGGGTTTTTGGCGACCGGTAGTGGTTCACCGGTAATCGACGCCTGATCCACGTCGCTGGCACCGGAGACAACCTGCCCGTCACCGCCGATCCGTTCACCGGGGCGCACCACGATGATGTCCCCGACCGACAGAGTGGCCGCATCGACCACAGTCTCGTCGCCGGATTCGGTGATCACCGTGGCACTCTCGGGGGCCAGATCAAGCAGGCTGCGCACCGAATCGGCGGTCCGCTGAGTCAGAAACGCTTCCAGTGCACCGGATGTGGCGAAAATGACGATCAACAGTCCGCCGTCGAGGACCTGCCCAATCGCGGCGGCCCCGATCGCGGCCACGATCATCAACAGATCGACATCAAGGGACTTTGCCCGCAAAGCTTGCAGCCCGGCCAATGCGGGTTCCCAGCCGCCGGTGACATAGCAAGCCAGATACAGCGCCCACCACAACCATGCCGGTGCGCCACCGAACTGGGCAGCCAACCCGAACACGAACAGGACCGTGGCCACGGTCGCCCACCGGACCTCGGGAAGGGCGAACGGACGTGTCCGGGCTCTCGGTTGGCGATCAGGGGCGACGGCGGCGCGGGAGCGGTCCAGGACCGGAGGGGACATCGGGAACTCCACATTCGGTGAGACGGCGGGACATGGCCACCCTACAGGAACATATGAACAGGTCTTCATAGGATCATTAGGTAGGATCCAGCCATGGGTCACGGCATTGAGGGCAAACCCACCC
This sequence comes from Mycobacterium sp., assembly GCF_049280035.1. Classification (GTDB taxonomy): domain Bacteria; phylum Actinomycetota; class Actinomycetes; order Mycobacteriales; family Mycobacteriaceae; genus Mycobacterium. The sequence goes on from NZ_JBAPPI010000505.1 coordinate 10,982, forward strand.
CGCCCGCACAGCTCGACGCCGAGTCCGCGGCATCGGTCGCGGCGACGCTGCAAGCACTGGCGACACCAAGCCGACTACGGATCCTGACCCGCCTGCGCCACGGCGCATGCTCCGTCAACGACCTTTCGGCTGCCGTGGAAATGGAACAGTCCGCGGTCTCCCACCAGTTACGCCTTCTGCGCGCAATGGGATTGGTCACCGGCGCCCGAAACGGCCGCAGCGTGATCTACGCGCTCTACGACAACCACGTCGCGATGCTCCTCGATGAGGCTGTCTACCACATCGAACACCTCGGGCTTGGCGTCGCAGACGAACCCTCCGTGACCGCCTAAACGGTCAATTCGGCTATTAGCTGGCCCATGATCATCGGCAGGGGGCTCCCGGCACTGGGGGACCCGCGACAGGTGGCAGACCAGACCCGCCGCACGGGAAATAACTGGGCGGCGGCCCCGGCTCCGGTGGCGGTGCAGCCAACGCCGCACATGCTTCCTGGGAGCCCATCAGGCAGGCATTACAGGTGACGCTGGAGCCAGCGACGCATGGGGCGCCACGGGCCACCGGGGCTAGAGCCGGTGAGAGCGTGATGGGCAAGACGGCGGCTACAGCCGCCCCAATCAGTAATTTCTTCATCATTTCCTTGCCCGTCCTTGCCCTCGCTTAGTAGACGACGACTTCGGCATCGTTGCCGCCGGTGCAGTACGCCGGATGTTCACTGACGCAGGTCATGTCGTAGTTCTCGCCGGTGATCGGCGAGAACGCGACGAGCGATATCGCGCCAGTGACCGTGTTGATCGAGCCGGAGCTGTAGTAGGCTTCGCGCACGTTCTGGGCGAACTCGCAGGTGGTGGGTCCAATGACGCCTTCTTGTCCGTCGGGGCACATCACCGTGTCGGCTTGGGCGGGTGCTGCGGCGATGATTGCACCGGCGATCACCGCGGGGACTGCGAGGGTGATGATTTTTTTCATGATGTCCTTTCGTCTTCTGAGGTAGGTTCATCTGGCTCCGGCGCCCTTGCGTCAAGCATCTGGGCGGGGTCGCCGCCGAACATGCCCGAGATGACCCAAAGCGCCATGAACCCGAACTTGCGCAGTTTCTTCACTGCTTCTCCCTTTTTCATTCAGCGCCTCTCAGCAGAACTGGAAGATGATGTCCCAGTAGCCATCCGGTGGCGCCGGTACGATCGTCTGGGCTGCAGACCGGCGAGATGGGTCGCTGTTCCATAGCACCTGGAACGGACCGCCCAAGCCCTAGGTGCCATCGACGATCGTTCCCGTCCCGGCCTTGGCCGGGTGGGAGGGCCGTCCCACTGAGTTGTTCAAGGATGCGGCGTGGCGCGAGCATGGTGACGTTGGCCGCGACGGCGATTCCAACGTTCGGTACTGCAACCTGCATGGGCTCAACCTCCTCGACCTACCGGGCCTGAAGTGGTTCTGCCTCCCCAAAAACCGCACCCTGACGGGCGGCGGAATTTATTATCAGCGCCGACCGCTGGAGGCGATTAGCTTAGCTTTGGCTTAGCGAAATATATGAAAAGCTGCAAAAATATATAAAGCTTGCAAATACTCAGAATTTCTCGCTATCTGACGTACGCTGCCGCACCCAATTCAGGCTGATGTGGTCTGCCGCAGCCGACCAGTCCAGCTAACACCGGCGGCACCGGCGGCGTTGGGTGGCCGCAGGCACGTTTAGGCGGTTTCATTTTCGCCGGCAGCGTGCTGAAGCCCGCACCCTACTGGCGGCCTTGGTAACGCCAAGAAGAAAGGAAGGGAATCGGATGGTCAACGCCGCACACTCGACCTATTGCCCCGGCAATGTGTGCGACGCGCCCACTCTTTGCACATGACAGCATGACCGGTCGAAACCGACCGGTTCACAACGTCGTTGCGCGCCCCTACTGACAGCCGCCAGGCGGTGCGGGTATCGGCCCGACCGGTTGCGGGAACAGACCGGCGAAGGGACCTGGCGCGGGAGGGGGCACGACGCACTGCACATACACGGCGGACGGGCCGCGCTTTATGGCGCGCCAGTACGAGCCATCCGGATAGGGCACGCCGTCGCAAGAGGGCTCAGGGGACAACGCGTCTACCGTCCCGCCACCTGGGCAGTAGTTGGCACCAACATCGGGCTTATGCGGATCAGGGTCCGCGTGGCCTGCTGGCGCGGCCAGCATGGCGGTGGCGATCAGCGCCATGGTCATCACATGCTTCATGGTCGGCATCTTGCTGCCTACCGGAGGATTTCGGCGCGCTTTCGACGATGAAACGCACGGTGTGTCGAAGGTCTCGGCGTACTTCGCTCGCTCAGTTCACCGCGCCGCGGGTCACTTGCGGCGCCGCTGGCTGAAGGTGCCGTGCCCTAGCGTGGGCATTATGAGCTTGATTTCGAGAATGTCGCTGTCGCAGTGGCGGCGCGAAATGCTGCGAACCAACTTCTGGCTGATGCCGTCCTTGGAGGTCCTCGCGTCGATCGCCCTGTTTTGGGCCACCTTGGAGGTAGACCG
>NZ_JBAPPI010000506.1:0-2105 GCF_049280035.1 Mycobacterium sp.
CGGCGAATCCGATCACTCGGTTCACCACATACAAGAACCGGTCGTCGCGCGCCAGCGTGCGGGGAAACGCTTCGACCAGTGACCAGGACAGCAGGATCCCGATTGCCCATCCGGTGAGCAGCACTCCGGCCGCCTTAAAAAGCGCACCGGAGCGGACCTTGGCCCAAAACTCCCGGTAGGCCAAGACCAGTACCAAGAGCGCAGCCAAATGGAAACCGAGCCCAAGGGTCTCGCCGAGCCTCTTCAGCGGGGTGACGTCATCGGCTGTCAGACCGGCGATGTTCAAGCCGGCGGCCAACAGCAGATTGAGGACCAGCAGCCACCAGGCGATGCGCTTGCGCGCGGTCAGTGCGCCGGCCAGCAAAGCCAGCACGAACGACCACGCGAAACTGGTGTCGGGAAAGTTGAACAGGTAGTCGTTGATGAATTCCCGTGGCATCTTGATGACCCACCGGATCACCGGCGACACGCTGGCGATCAGCGACAGCGTGGCGATAACGCCGACCGTCCACCCCGCCGCCGCAGGCACCCAACGCAGCCGGGAAGTCGACCGGCTCCGCGGGCGAGACGCAGTGAGAGTCACAAACCGCGAGGATATTCGGTTTAGCTATGGAATGCCTATGCCAGGACGGCATCGAATTGTCCGCGTCGGCTGGCTCAGCGGCGCTCGATCGCCGAGCACGTCGTTATGACTGCTAAACTGACATCCGCGACCGTCTCCGGCGAAGACCAGAGACAGCAAGTGGAGTCCCGCTCCCACCGTTGGCCAAGAGATCTTCACGATTTTTTAAGGCTCAGCGGTCCGGTCACCGGCACACCAGCGGTGTGTCGGTTCTGCGTTACGCAGGCGGCTTCAGCCGTGACCGGTCGGCACCGGGCCCTGCTTACGCAGGGCCTTTTTGCTGATGGTGTGGTGTTTCCACCGCTGAATCCGGACTGGGCCAGGTGGCGGTGGCGGTAGGAAGACATTCAACCCAGGAGGCCCCATCAGCACTGAGACCCGCGTCAACGAACGCATCCGCGTACCTGAAGTCCGTTTGATCGGCCCAGGAGGGGAGCAGGTAGGCATCGTGCGTATCGAAGATGCCCTCCGCGTCGCCGCGGATGCCGATCTCGACCTTGTCGAGGTTGCGCCGAACGCCAGGCCACCGGTCTGCAAGATCATGGACTACGGCAAGTTCAAGTATGAGGCGGCGCAAAAGGCGCGCGAGTCTCGCAAGAACCAGCAGCAGACCGTCGTCAAAGAACAGAAACTCCGACCCAAGATCGACGATCACGACTACGAAACCAAAAAGGGCCACGTGATCCGGTTCCTGGAGGCGGGATCGAAAGTCAAGGTGACCATCATGTTCCGCGGACGTGAGCAGTCGCGGCCCGAGCTGGGCTACCGGCTGCTGCAGCGCCTGGGCTCCGACGTCGCCGACTACGGATTCGTCGAGACGTCGGCCAAGCAGGACGGACGCAACATGACGATGGTGTTAGCACCTCACCGCGGCGCAAAGACTCGTGCCCGTGCGGCCGAACAGGCCGGTGGCCCCACGCCCCAGCCCGCACCAAACAGCGATACCGAACCATCGCCGAACTGATACAGCAGAACTGAGGACACATGCCCAAGACCAAGACCCACAGTGGTGCGTCGAAGCGATTCCGCCGCACCGGCACCGGGAAGATCGTGCGTCAGAAGGCCAATCGCAGGCACCTACTCGAGCACAAGTCGAGCACCCGAATGCGACGGCTGGAGGGGCGTACCGCCGTGTCTGCCAATGACACCAAGCGGGTCAACAAGTTGCTTAACGGCTGACAGCGTCCATAACCAAGGCATCGGCGTAACCCTCGTTACGTCCAGACGACGATAGGAACACTCATGGCACGCGTAAAGCGGGCAGTCAACGCCCAGAAGAAGCGTCGCACCATTCTGAAGGCTTCGAAGGGCTATCGCGGCCAGCGGTCCCGCCTCTACCGCAAAGCCAAAGAGCAGCAACTGCATTCACTGAACTATGCCTACCGCGACCGCCGTGCGCGTAAGGGCGAGTTCCGCAAGCTGTGGATCTCCCGGATCAACGCGGCGGCCCGCGCCAATGACATCACCTACAACCGGCTGATCC
>NZ_JBAPPI010000507.1:0-2466 GCF_049280035.1 Mycobacterium sp.
GGTCGACGCTGCGGCCGGCCAGCACATCGGGGTCGGTGCTGACGTAACTCGGTCCGACCACCGATGACACGGCTTGCAGCACGCTCGGAGTCATGGCGACGGTGTACCACACGCCCCGACGGCGCCGCGAGTGATGCGAGACTGGGACCCGTGAGCATGCAGCGTGAGGATGTCTGGTTCAACTCGGGTCACGACCGGATCAGTGCGTGGCTGTATCGACCGGCGAGCAACGGCTCAGAAGTAAAGGCACCGCTGCTGGTGATGGCTCACGGGCTGGGCGCGGTTCGCACCATGCGGCTGGACGCCTACGCCGAACGCTTCTGTGCGGCCGGCTACGCCTGTTTGGTGTTCGACTACCGCAACTTCGGCGACAGCCAGGGTGCGCCGCGACAACTACTCGACATCAGCATGCAATTGCAGGACTGGACGGTTGCGGTGGCCTATGCCCGGACACTCCCGGGAATCGACTACAACCGAATTGGCTTGTGGGGCACGTCTTTTAGTGGTGGCCATGTCATAGCAACGGCAGCGCGGCTGCCCGGCATCGCGGCGGTGGTGTCGCAATGCCCGTTCACCGACGGCATCGCCTCGCTTGGCACGCTGAGCCCGTTGATCAGCGCACGCATCACCGGGTTGGCGTTACGCGACCTGATCGGCGCCCGGCTCGGCAGGCCACCGGTGATGGTGCCTACCGCCGGCAACCCGGGCGAGGTTGCGCTGATGAACGCGCCCGACGCCTACGCCGGCTTTTTGAAGCTGGTGCCCGACGGCACGCCGCTGCGAAACGAGGTCGCCGCCCGCATCGGGGTGAAGATCCTGCCCTACCGTCCAGGTCGGCTCGCAGCGAAAGTGACCTGCCCAATCCTGTTCTGTGTGTGCGAATCCGATTCGGTCGCACCGTCGGGGCCGACCCGCCGCTACGCGGCGACGGCGCCACGCGGTCAGATCAAGCTCTATCCGGAGGGACATTTCGAGATCTATGTCGGCGACGCGTTCGAGCGCGTGATCGCCGATCAGCTCGAGTTCCTCGACAAGAACTTGAAGACCGCCTAGTCCTAGCCCGGCGACGATGCGTATAGTACGTTCAGTTTGTACTGAACGCTTTGTATAGTACGGAGCGTGATGTCTCTCGACGAAGCCGAGTTCGTTGACCGCATGGGCTTGTTTTTCGAGACGATCGGCGCCACCCGGACCATGGGCCGCCTTTACGCCTGGCTGACGATCTGCGAGCCGTCGCAGCAGTCGTTGAGCGAGCTGGCGGCGGCGCTGTCGGTCAGCAAGGCATCGGTCAGCACCGTGGCGCGACAGCTGCAGGAGGCCGGCATGGTTGAGCGGCTGCCGTCGGCGTCCCGCCAGCATCGCTACCGGATCACGCCCGGCGGCTTTACCCATGTCCTCAACGTCCAATTGACCCTGATGGGGTCAGGTATCCCTGCCGCCGACTTCGGCCTGCAGCTGCTCGGCGACGATCGACCCGAACAGCGCGAGCGGCTCCAAGACTTTCGGGACTTCTGCGAATTTTCCGCAAGCGACTACCGCGAAGAGCTCACCCGTCGGTGGGAGCAATACCGGGCAGAACGGAGAGCACAGTGAAAGACCAGTCCAGCAAGCTCGATTTCTCCGGCGTGCGCTGGGGCTCAGTGGAATGGACCAACCTGTGCACGCTGTATTTACGCGCTTACGAAAGCCGTTTGGAACGGCCGATTCTCGGCGACCGGGCGGCCGCTGAAGCGGTCGACCGGATCGACTACGACTTCGCCCGAATGCACCGGTCCGTCCAGCCGTGGGGCAACCAGTTCCTGGTTGCGTTGCGCGCCAAGCAACTCGATACTTGGGCCGACGACTTCCTACGCCGTAACCCCGACGCCGTGGTACTGCATCTGGGCTGTGGACTAGACAGTCGCGCGTTTCGGCTCGACGTGCCGTCGGAGGTGTCCTGGTTCGACGTCGACGTGCCCGAAGTCATCGCGCTACGGCGACGGCTCTACACCGAGCGCCCCGGCTACACGATGATCGGGTCGTCGGTCACCGAACCCGGTTGGCTGGAGCAGATCCCGAGCGGCCATCCCGCGCTGATCGTTGCCGAGGGCCTACTGATGTACCTCGACGAGCCCGAACTACGCGATCTGCTGCAGCGGCTGACCGATCGCTTCGGCACCGGCGAACTGCTCGCCGACCTGCTCTCACCATGGGGCCCACGGTTCTCCCAATCTCCAATGCTCGCCAAGGCGTCCACCGCAGGAATCACCAAATGGGGCACCCGAGACGGCCATGAGCTACCAGAGTGGAATCCACGGCTGAACCTCGTCGAGACGACGATGTTCCTCGACCCCGCGAAGATCCCGTTGCGACCGCAACGGCTGATCTACCGGTTCCTGACGGCAATTCCTGCCGTCAGGAACTACGACCGCCTGTACCGATTTCGGTTCTGACTCCGAGCGGTGACTCGTTGCGGATCGACTCGTC
>NZ_JBAPPI010000508.1:0-6780 GCF_049280035.1 Mycobacterium sp.
GTCCGTGCGGTGCGGGCCCGCCGGGTCCACCCGGTCCGTGGTCTCCAGGACCACCTGGTCCGCCCGGTCCGCGAGGCGCGGGTCCGCCAGGACCGCCCTGGCCGTGGAAATTGCCCTGCGACTGCCCGCCAGGAGCGGGCGGCGCGCCATGGTTGCCGCCTGGGTTGGGTGGTGGCGGCCCGGGAGCGGCGCTGGCCGCTCCGGCACCCACACCCAACACCGCGGCTCCAAGAGCGCCGGCGATGGTAGCCCCCGCCATCAGTTGCTTGAAATTCACTGTCCTTCACCTGCCTACTTGTGTATTCAGCGGACGTTTCCCCCGACGTACCGAACGCTAGATAGCTCGCCTATGAATTAGCTACGAGAGACCTCTGGGAAACTTCTGCACGCTTACTCGCTCGGCGCGGCGGAGCTGAAAATCGCCGCATTTGCGCAGCTAGAACCGTTGCGGTTGCGCTGCATGTCACCCGGTTGCGGGGACCATCCCGCTCAGTAAGCCACGGCAATAACTGCGGCCGCCTCGTGGTTCATACTGGATGCAACACTTGAGCGCTTCAGGTGGATTCTTCTGACGAGGTGGCAGCGATGACGAGGTTGGACTCCGTCGAACGTGCGGTTGCCGACATCGCGGCTGGTAAGGCTGTTGTCGTCATCGACGACGAGGACCGGGAAAACGAGGGCGACCTCATCTTCGCGGCCGAAAAGGCCACCCCCGAACTGGTGGCGTTCATGGTGCGCTACACGTCGGGATATTTATGTGTGCCGTTGGACGGTGCGGTCTGCGACCGACTGGGCCTGTTGCCCATGTACGCCGTCAACCAGGACAAGCACGGTACCGCTTACACCGTTACTGTCGATGCGAAAAATGGTGTGGGAACTGGAATTTCGGCTTCAGACCGGGCTACCACGATGCGATTGCTTTCTGATGCGGGCAGCGTTGCCGATGATTTCACCAGACCCGGGCACGTAGTTCCGTTGCGCGCCAAGGATGGTGGCGTCTTGCGACGCCCTGGCCATACCGAAGCCGCCGTGGATTTGGCCCGGATGGCGGGTTTGTCGCCTGCCGGAGCGATCTGTGAAATCGTCAGCCAGAAGGACGAGGGCGCGATGGCCCAGACCGACGAGCTGCGGGTCTTCGCCGACGAACACGGTCTGGCGCTGATTGCCATCGCCGACTTGATCGAGTATCGCCGCAAGCACGAAAAGCACATCGAGCGCATCGCCGAGGCCCGGATCCCGACCCGGCACGGCGAATTCCGGGCGGTCGGCTACACCAGCATCTACGAGGACGTCGAGCATGTGGCTTTGGTCAGGGGTGAAATCGCAGGACCGAACTACGACGGCGACGACGTGCTGGTGCGGGTGCACTCGGAATGCCTGACCGGGGACGTGTTCGGATCACGTCGCTGTGACTGCGGGCCGCAGCTGGACGCCGCGATGGCGATGGTCGCGCGCGAAGGCCGCGGCGTGGTGCTCTACATGCGCGGCCACGAGGGTCGCGGCATCGGTCTGATGCACAAACTGCAGGCCTATCAGCTGCAGGACGCCGGCGATGACACCGTCGACGCCAACCTCAAGCTCGGATTACCCGCCGATGCAAGGGATTACGGCATCGGCGCCCAAATCCTGGTCGACCTCGGTGTTCGTTCGATGCGGCTGCTGACCAATAACCCCGCCAAACGGGTCGGGCTGGACGGGTACGGACTGCACATCATCGAGCGGGTGCCGCTGCCGGTACGGGCCAACGCGGAAAACATTCGCTATCTGATGACCAAACGTGACCGGATGGGCCACGACCTGATCGGGCTCGACGACTACGACGAATCCGTCCATCTGCACGGCGAATTCGGGGGAGCTCTATGAGTGGAGGCGCCGGTGTGCCGGACATGCCGGCACTCGACGCATCCGGAGTGCGGCTGGCAATCGTGGCCAGCACCTGGCACACCGAAATCTGTGACTCGTTGCTGGCCGGTGCCTGCAAGGTGGCCGACCACTGGGGTGTAAAGGACCCGACCGTGGTCCGGGTCCTCGGAGCGATCGAGATTCCGGTGGTGGCCCAGGCATTGGCCCGCGGCCATGACGCTGTCGTCGCATTGGGCGTGGTAATCCGCGGGGCCACACCGCATTTCGATTACGTCTGTGACACCGTAACTCAGGGATTGACCCGGGTTTCGCTGGATTCGTCGAAGCCGGTCGCCAACGGGGTGTTGACCACCAACACCGAAGAGCAGGCGCGCGATCGGGCCGGGCTGCCGACGTCGGCCGAGGACAAGGGCGCCCAGGCGACGGCTGCGGCGCTGAGCACCGCGCTGACCCTGCGCGATCTGCACGAAAAGCCGTGATCGTCAAGCCGAATCAGGACCGTTGGGATGTGCAAGTTCGTCCGCATCTGACGCCGTATTTCGCCTATGCGGCGGCGTTTGTGATCGCTGCGGCGCACATCGTGGTGGGCCTGCTGCTCAAGATCAAGTCAAGCGGCGTGATCTTCCAGACCGCTGATCAGGTGGCCATGGCCGGGCTGGGCCTGGTGATTGCCGGGCTCGTGCTGCTGTTCGCCCGGCCACGGCTGCGGGTTGGCGCTGGCGGGCTGTCCGTGCGCAACCTACTCGGCGAGCGTCTGGTGCCGTGGTCGGACGTGGTCGGTGTGTCGTTTCCCGCCGGTGCACGCTGGGCGCGGATCGATCTGCCCGATGACGAGTACATCCCGTTGATGGCGATCCAGGCCGTCGACAAGGACCGCGCCGTAGAAGCCATGGACACCGTCCGGGCACTGCTCACGCGATACCGACCCGAACTGCCACCGAACGTCACGCCAGCGTGACGTTGACCGCCGAGTGTCACGCCAGCGTGACGCTCGTCGCGCAGCTAGTACGCGTGATGGGCGTCGGTTCGCCGGACTAGCCTTAGAAACGTGCCTGATCCCGCGACGTACCGCCCCGCGCCCGGGTCCATCCCGGTCGAGCCCGGCGTATACCGATTCCGGGACCAGCACGGACGGGTGATCTACGTCGGCAAGGCCAAGAGCCTGCGCAGCCGGCTGACCTCCTACTTCGCCGACGTCGCCAGCCTGCACCCGCGGACCCGGCAGATGGTCACCACCGCCGCCAAGGTCGAGTGGACGGTGGTCAACACCGAGGTCGAGGCGCTGCAGCTGGAATACAACTGGATCAAGGAGTTCGATCCCCGATTCAACGTCCGCTACCGCGACGACAAGTCCTACCCGGTGCTGGCGGTCACCCTCAACGAGGAATTCCCGCGGTTGATGGTCTATCGCGGCCCACGCCGAAAAGGCGTGCGCTATTTCGGGCCGTACTCGCATGCCTGGGCCATCCGGGAGACCCTCGATTTGCTCACCCGCGTCTTCCCCGCGCGCACCTGCTCGGCCGGAGTATTCAAACGGCACAAGCAAATCGACCGACCATGCCTGCTTGGCTACATCGACAAGTGCTCGGCGCCGTGCATCGGAAGGGTCAGCGCCGAGCAGCATCGCCAGATCGTGCTGGATTTCTGCGACTTTCTATCCGGCAAAACCGACCGGTATGCCCGCAGCCTGGAACAGCAGATGAATGCTGCAGCCGAGCAACTCGATTACGAACGAGCCGCACGGCTTCGCGACGATCTCTCGGCGTTGAAGCGGGCCCTGGAGAAGCAGGCGGTGGTGCTCGGCGACGGCACTGACGCCGATGTGGTGGCATTCGCTGACGACGAGCTCGAAGCAGCTGTCCAGGTGTTCCATGTCCGCGGCGGCCGGGTTCGCGGTCAGCGTGGTTGGATCGTCGAAAAGCCCGGCGATCCCGGCGATTCCGGCGAGGCACGGCTGGTCGAGCAGTTCTTGACTCAGTTCTACGGTGATCAGGCCGAACTTGACGGCGCCGCAGACGAATCCGCCAACCCCGTGCCGCGCGAAGTCCTGGTGCCCTGTCTGCCGCCCAACGCCGACGAGTTGACCATTTGGCTGTCGGGTCTGCGCGGTTCGCGGGTGACACTGCGGGTACCGCGCCGCGGCGACAAGAAGGCGTTGGCCGAAACCGTGCAGCGCAACGCCAAAGAGGCGCTGCAGCAGCACAAACTCAAGCGGGCCGGTGACTTCACCGCCAGATCTGCTGCGCTGCAGAATATTCAGGAAGCGCTGGGTCTGGCTGACGCGCCGTTGCGGATTGAATGTGTGGACATCAGCCACGTCCAGGGCACCGACGTCGTCGGCTCGCTGGTGGTGTTCGAGGACGGGCTGCCGCGAAAGTCCGATTACCGCCACTTCGCGATCCGGGAAGCCGCTGGCCGCGGTCACTCCGACGACGTCGCGTCGATCGCCGAAGTGACTCGGCGCCGGTTCATGCGCCATCTACAGGACCAGGAGGATCCCAAAGTTTTGTCGCCCGAAGGCAAGTCGCGTCGGTTCGCTTACCCGCCCAATTTGTACGTCGTCGACGGTGGAGCTCCGCAGGTCAACGCGGCCAGCGCCGTCCTCGACGAATTGGGCGTCACCGACGTCGCGGTGATCGGCTTGGCCAAGCGGTTGGAGGAGGTGTGGGTGCCCTCGGAGCCCGACCCGCTCATCTTGCCGCGCAACAGCGAAGGTCTGTACCTACTGCAGCGAGTGCGCGACGAGGCGCACCGCTTTGCCATCAACTACCACCGCAGCAAACGGTCCAAGCGGATGACCGCCTCAGCGCTGGATGCGGTGCCCGGTTTAGGCGAGCATCGCCGCAAGGCGCTGGTAACCCATTTCGGATCGCTGGCCCGGCTCAAGCGGGCTACGGTCGACGAGATCACTTCTGTTCCGGGCATCGGGGTGGCGACGGCGACCGCGGTGCTCGAAGCGCTGGGAGGCCGCGCAGCCGGATCGGATGCGGCGGACCAGGACAGGGTCGCCGAACGGGCATCGGGATGACGGGTCAGGAAATGGACGGGGTGAATCAGGCCGTACCCGCGGGCCAGTCCGACAATCACGCTGGCGCAACGGAATCCGGCATTGATGTGGTTTTGGTCACCGGCTTGTCCGGTGCCGGACGCGGCACTGCGGCCAAGGTGCTCGAGGACCTGGGCTGGTATGTCGCCGATAACTTGCCGCCGCAGCTGATCACCCGGATGGTGGACTTCGGGCTGGCCGCGGGATCGCGAATCACGCAGTTGGCGGTGGTGATGGACGTACGCTCCCGCGGGTTCACCGGCGACCTGGACTGGGTGCGCAACGACCTGGCCACCCGCGATATCACCCCGCGGGTGTTATTCATGGAGGCCTCCAATGACATGCTGGTGCGCCGCTACGAGCAGAATCGCCGCAGCCATCCGTTACAGGGAGAGCAGACATTGGCCGAAGGCATCGCCGCTGAGCGCGACATGCTGGCTCCGGTTCGCGCCACTGCCGACCTGATCATCGACACCTCGACACTGTCGGTGCGCGAGCTGCGGGAAAGCATCGAACGGGCCTTCGGCGGCGAGACCGTCGCCAGTACCAGCGTCACCGTGGAGTCCTTCGGCTTCAAGTACGGTCTGCCGATGGACGCCGACATGGTGATGGATGTGCGATTTCTGCCCAATCCGCACTGGGTCGACGAGTTGCGTCCGCATACTGGGCAACATCCGGCGGTCCGTGACTACGTGCTCGGCCAGACTGGCGCGGCAGAGTTCCTGGAGACTTACCATCGGTTGCTGACCCTGATTGTCGACGGCTATCGCAGGGAGGGGAAGCGCTATATGACCGTCGCGATCGGCTGTACCGGCGGCAAGCACCGCAGCGTCGCCATCGCCGAGGCGTTGGCGCGGCTGCTGGAGCCGAACGAGCAGTTGTCGGTGCGGGTGTTGCACCGTGATCTGGGTCGCGAATGAGCCCACGCATTGTCGCCCTGGGCGGCGGACATGGTCTGTATGCGACGCTGTCGGCGGCCCGGCGACTCACCCCTCATGTCACCGCCGTCGTCACCGTCGCAGACGACGGTGGCTCGTCTGGCCGGCTGCGCAGCGAACTCGACGTGGTGCCGCCGGGTGATCTGCGAATGGCGTTGGCGGCGTTGGCATCCGACAGCCCGCAAGGCCGACTGTGGGCGACCGTTTTGCAGCACAGGTTCGGCGGTAGCGGCGCGCTCGCCGGGCACCCGATCGGCAACTTGCTGCTCGCCGGCCTCAACGAATTGCTGACCGATCCGGTCGCCGCGCTCGACGAACTCGGCCGCGTCCTCGGCGTGCGGGGCCGGGTGCTACCGATGTGCCCGATCGCGCTGCAGATCGAGGCCGACGTCTCGGGCTTGGAAGCCGACCCGCGGATGTTCCGGTTGATCCGCGGGCAGGTGGCCATCGCCACCACGCCGGGAAAGGTTCGCCGCGTCCGGCTGCTGCCCGGCAACCCGCCGGCCACCCGACAGGCCGTCGACGCGATCATGTCCGCCGATCTGGTCGTATTGGGGCCTGGATCGTGGTTCACCAGTGTGATCCCGCATGTGCTGGTCCCCGAGCTGGCCGCGGCACTGCAGGCGACCACGGCCCGGCGCGCATTGGTGCTCAACTTGGTGGCCGAACCGGGGGAGACGGCCGGCTTCTCGGTGGAGCGTCATCTGCATGTGCTCGCGCAGCACGCACCGGACTTCACCGTCCACGACGTGATCATCGACGCTGAGCGGGTGCCGAGTGAGCGCGAGCGTGAGCAGCTGCGACGTACGGCGACTCTGCTTCATGCGCAGGTTCAGTTCGCAGATGTGGCCCGGCCTGGTACACCTTTACATGACCCGGGCAAGTTGGCCGCGGCGCTGGATGGGGTGGGTGTGCGCGACATCTCCGCACAGC
>NZ_JBAPPI010000509.1:0-6049 GCF_049280035.1 Mycobacterium sp.
CTTAGCAGCATTACACCCCACCACGCCGCTACTATCGGCCGTTCGGTCGATAACCTCGTCAACTGGGCAAACCGGCAGCGGGATGGCGATGCTAGGTGTTGACTGGGCTAAGAACCGACCGAGCACCGACGAGTAGCTGCAACGATCCAGGGGAAGCCGGTGACCGAAAGCGACAACGGCCCGCCAACCGGGGCACCTGGGCGACCGCCTCGGATCGCACCTACCCAAGCTCAACCGCCTGCGCACGCGGCACTACCCGTGCCCTACCGCAACCCGTCGACGCGACGATGGAACATCGGCAGGGACGTCACCGGCGTCGTCCTGCTGCTGCTTGCGTTGGCGTTCCCGTGGAACCTGTACGTCGGGATTCGAATTCCCGACAGCAAGACCGCCATTCTCGAGCTGCTGCTTCTGGTGACGGTGCTTTCTCTGGTGTCGACCGCCGCGACCTATGTGGGCCCCGCACGCACCAACGCGGTCCTGGCTGGCCGGCTCCGTCTGAGCCTCAACACCCCTTACCTGCTGCTGGTGTTCGCCTTCGTGGTGTTCGACGCGGTGCAGACAATCCGATACGGCGGCAGTGTCAGGGTGCCAGGTGGTCTCGGCCCAGGGGCGTGGCTGGGGCTCGCCGGCTCGCTGCTATGCGCGCAACCGGTGATCGCCGAAGTAGCCGCAGATGACGGCAGGTTCGCCAGGTGGGTGGTTTCGGGCCGGGTCGTGGGCTACGCGTCGATGGTCGCCGCGGTGTTGAGCTTTGTGTTCGTCCTGTACTGGCGGGTGCGATATGCGTTGCCCGACCATGCCGGTACGTCCGGGTTCGGCAAACAGAATGTAGCGGTCATGGTCACCGCGGTGGTCTACGGCGTGGTGGCATTAGTCGCCGTCCTCGTCGCGTCAAGCTGGATTGTTCAGGACGCCAAGCCGTTCCGGCTGGCGACCGTGTCACTGGGGGCGTCGACACTCGTCGCCGGGCTCCTCGTCTGGATCCTTCCGGTCGGACGCGAGATCGATGCATTCCACGGGATAGCGCAGAACACATCGACGGCGGGCGTTGGCTTCGAGGGCTATGCGGCTTGGGCTGCGGCCGCGGCGATTCTTGCGCCGCTGGCCCTACTGCAAGCCGTGCGAGCACGGCCGATCGACGAGGGCCTGTGGCGGGAGGCGGCGCGAAAAGGGCTGCTGCTCATCGCCGTATGGTGCGCAGGCTCGGTGGTGATGAGAATTACCGACCTTCTCGTCGCGGTGAACTTGCACTACCCCTTCTCGCGCTACGACAGCATGGCGTTGGCCGCATTCGATTTGTTCACCGCTGTCGTTGCCGTTTGGCTGCGGGTCAACCTGGCCAACCTTTCCCTGTCCGCCAGATTGTTGTCGTCGGTGTGTGGGCTGCTGGTCGCGCTCACGGTCGCCCGAATCGTGGTGGGTATCGTGTTGGCTCCGCGGTTCTCAGCGCCCAAGCGCCCGGCCGGGATGAATAGCGCGGTCTACGGAAACAATCTCGCCCAACAGATCACCAGCACGTTCGATGTCGTGCTGTGCGGGATTGCCTTGGGTGTCCTGACGGCGGCCCTGGTTGTGGGCCGGCGCCGCCGCCGCATGGTGCAACCTCCCCCGCCCGCTCAGGCTCACCCACCGGCGCGGCCAACTCAGCGGCCGCGGATCCATCGCCCGGAGCGCATAGCTCCCGACCGACCCAAGATCTATCGATCAGCGGACGAGCGCTAGCCACGCAGCGGTGCGAACGCGAAGTCGCGCAATCCTTCCCGGCCCCGGAGCGTTACTCCGTCAGTGCGGCCGGAAGTTCATCGCGACGCCGTTCATGCAGTAGCGCAGGCCGGTCGGCGCTGGGCCGTCATCGAAGACATGGCCCAGGTGCCCGCCGCAGCGACGGCACAGCACCTCGGTGCGCGTCATACCCAGCGAGTTGTCTTCGCGGGTGATCACGGCGTTGCCCAGCGACTGGTAGAAGCTTGGCCAGCCGGTGCCGCTCTCGAACTTAGTGGCAGACGAGAACAGATCCAGTCCACAACCCGCACAACTGAACACACCGGGGCGGTGCTCGTCATTGAGTGGGCTGCTGTACGGCTGCTCGGTGTCGGCATTGCGCAGGACCTGATACTGCTGCGGACTCAGCAGCTGCCGCCACTCGGCGTCGGTGTGGGTGACTTCGAAGGCGTCGCTCGATGTGCCCGGTGAGCTGTGCGCTGGCGGGCTGCGTCGTGAATTGCCCCAGGCGAGCAGGCCAACGCCGAGCAACGAGCTGCCGAGCAGCACCTGGCGACGTGTCACGGCGGGCCGCGGCGGGGCTGGGTCAGTCATCTTTGAATGGTACAGGCGGCGCACCCGTCTTAATAGTGCCGCTGTTTAGCCGCGCAGCGGAGCGAACGCAAAGTCGCGCAATCCTTCCCGCGGCTTGACCGCCGCCCGGAAGCCCAGCACGTCGGCGGCGCGGGCCGGATCGGCGACGATGTGGCGCACGTCGCCGCTGCGGTATTGGCCGGTGACGACCGGCGACACGCCGGAAGCCCGTCCTTCGCACAGCGTGGTCGCCACCTCCATGATGGAAATCGGCCGCCCGGAGCAGACATTCGCGGCGGT
Organism: Mycobacterium sp.; assembly: GCF_049280035.1. Taxonomy (GTDB): domain Bacteria; phylum Actinomycetota; class Actinomycetes; order Mycobacteriales; family Mycobacteriaceae; genus Mycobacterium. Next base: position 2,599 of record NZ_JBAPPI010000509.1, read on the forward strand.
GAACCCGCCGCGGTCAGCCGCTACCGCCGCCACATTGGCCGCGGCCACGTCGTCGACGTGAACGAAGTCGCGCATCTGGCCGCCGTCCTCGAAAACCTCTGGCGACTGGCCTCTTTCGAGTGCCGAGCGGAAGATCGCGGCGACGCCGGAGTATGGCGTGTCGCGCGGCATTCCGGGGCCGTAGACGTTGTGGTAGCGCAGCGCCAGCACCGATCCGCCCGTCGACTCCGACCACGCCAGCGCGTAATGCTCCTGTGCGGTCTTGCTGGCCGCATACAGACTGCGCGGCCGCAGCGGTGCATCCTCGTCGACCAGCTGCCAAGCCAGTTGCTCCCCGCCGATCGGGCAGCGGTGCTCGAAAACACCGGCGTCGAGGTCGGCCCGCCGCCGCGGCAGCGGGTCGACCGGCCCGTGCTGATTGCAGTGGTAGCGGCCCTGCCCGTAGACCACCATCGACGACGCCAGCACCAGACGTGCCACCCGGGCGCGAAACATCTGGGCCAGCAGCACGGCGGTCCCAAAGTCGTTGTGGCTGCCGTAGTCCGGAGCGTCGGCGGCATTCACGCCTGCCCCGACCACCGCCGCCTGATGGCACACCAGGTCGACACCGTCCAGCAGCGGGGCCAGCGCGTCGGCGTCGCGGATGTCAACACGTCGGCAATCGCGCGGCAGCGCCGCATCGCCTCCGTGCGCCGCGGGCAGCATCGCATCCAGGGCGACCACGTCGTGGCCCGCGGCCCGCAGCGCCGCATCCACTCGCGACCCGATGAAACCGGCAGCGCCGGTCAACAGCACCCTCACGGCTGGTCGAATGGCAACTGGGTACCGGTATGCGACAGACACTCGGTGCAGGTGCGTTCGGCGGCAACCTGACCGATCGCCTCAGCGACAAGTTTCTTGAACGGCTCGATGTTCTTATCGAATTCGCCGATCACGTCGACGAGCTTCACCCCGGCCCCGGCGTCGATGCCGGCATCCAGGTCCGTCACCAAAGCAATTGTCGCATAGCAAATTTCGAGCTCGCGCGCGAGCACCGCCTCCGGGTAGCCAGTCATGTTGATCAGGGTGAAGCCGGCGGCGGCGAACCACTGGCTTTCCGCGCGGGTGGAAAACCGTGGACCCTCGATGACCACCATGGTGGCCCCGTCGACCACGCCGGGCAGCCCGGTGACCGCGGACCGCAACGTCGGGCAGTACGGATCGGCGAAGGAGGCGTGGGCCGCACCGGAGTCGAAGTACGTGTCGGCCCGACGACGGGTACGGTCCACCAACTGATCGGGCACCACGATCGCGCCCGGCTGCAGGTCCGGCGTCAGGCTGCCGACCGCGCACGGCGCGAAGACTTGCCGCACTCCCAACGCGCGCAGCGCCCACATGTTGGCCCGATACGGCACCTTGTGCGCCGGATACTGGTGCTCGGCGCCGTGGCGAGGCAAGAACGCGACCTCGTGCTGGCCGACGACACCGACGGTGACCGGGGCACTGGGCTCACCGAACGGGGTGTCCAGATTGACGCTGCGTGCATCCGAGTCGAAGAACGTGTAGAAGCCGCTGCCGCCGATCACTCCGAACATGTACGCATTGTCGTGCACGGGCATGGAACGATCGACGGGTGGCCAGTTTTGCGCAATGGATCGCGGGCGCGCGACCGCGGACACTTCCCAACGCCATCGCACCGGTAATCGCGGGCACCGGCGCCGCCGCCTGGCTGCACGCCGCCAGCTGGTGGAGGGCGCTGCTCGCATTGGCCGTGGCGGTGGCATTGATCATCGGGGTCAACTTCGCCAATGACTACTCCGACGGCATCCGCGGCACCGACGACGTCCGCGCCGGCCCGTTGCGCCTGGTCGGCTCGCGGCTGGCGACACCGCGATCGGTGCTGACGGTGGCCGTGGTCAGCATGAGCATCGGCGCGGCGGCCGGGTTGGCGCTCGCGGTGACCAGTTCGCCGTGGCTGATCCTGGTCGGCGCCTTCTGCATCGCCGGGGCCTGGCTGTACACCGGTGGCTCAAAACCCTACGGCTATACGGGTTTTGGCGAACTCGCGGTATTCGTGTTCTTCGGGCTGGTCGCGGTGCTCGGTACCCAGTACACCCAGGCGTTGCGGGTGGACTGGGTGGGTCTGGTTCTGGCGGTAACGACGGGAGCGCTGTCGTCGGCGGTGTTGGTGGCCAACAACCTGCGGGATATCCCGACCGACCGACAATCCGGCAAGCTCACGTTGGCGGTGCGCCTTGGCGACACCGGCACTCGCCGGCTCTACCAGGCGCTGCTGGCACTGGCCGCGGTGTTGACGCTGGCGCTGACGGCCGCCACGCCGTGGTGTGCGGTCGGGCTGGTGGCCACCCCGTTGGCGCTGCGGGCGACCGGCCCGGTCCGATCTGGTCGGTTGGGAGCCGAGCTGATTCCGGTGCTGCGGGATACCGGCCTGGCGATGCTGGTGTGGTCGATCGCGGTGGCAGCCGCGTTGACGTTGGCACGCTGAGCCAATAGCTAGGCGGCCTTGTCCATCAGTTTGATGACCGCCGCGCGCAACTGCGCGGTGTAGACATGCTCAGTGATCAAGGCGATCGCCGACCGGTCACCGCCGCGCAGGATGCCCAATATGATGTGCTCGCATCGGATCTCGTTGTCTTTGTGCAACAACGCTTCTCGCAGCGCCAACTCGAGCACTTTCTTGGCCGAGCGCGTGAACGGGATTTGCCCGCGTCTGACAACATCGCGGGAGCGCGGTCGCCGTTCCGGAGACACTCGACCTCGGGTCCCCGAGCGCACAGGATTGACGACCGCACCTTCTACGTCGCCCTGGTATCCGGACTCCAGACGCGTGTCGATGAGCGCTGACATCCCCGCACCGACAGTGGCTGAGTCGAAATCCGTCAGCGCCGACGAACGTGCGCCGAACGTTTCTTGGGCAAACGACGTCAGTCGTCCGGCGGTGCCTCGCCGCGCAACCTGGCCCGTAGCTGCTCACGGTCGCGACGCCGGCGCTCGGTGGCCACCTCGAGATCGGCGGTGGCCCGGCGACGCAGCGGACCGAACAACCAAATGCCCAGCGGCATCGCAATGATGAGCGCGAACAATAGCGCGACGGCTATCGGGAACTCGTGCACGCCAAGCAGTCGGCCCGCTGCATAGATCACCGCGGTAACTGCCACCACCAGCGCCAGCCGGGCCGCGACGTACAGCAGCACGCTGATGACAGCACGGCCAGCGGAGCTCTCAGCCTTTGGCACAGTGCGAGCCTAAGACGCCGCGTATATTTGGACCAAGGAGGTGTTGAGTGCTGTACCTGCTCCTCGTCCTCGTTCTGGGGACGCTGATCTACGTCGGTTGGCGCGCGGCCCGTTCACAGGTCAACCGCCAGAAGACTCGCGTCATCGGGCCCGACGACGATCCGGAGTTCCTCGGGCGGCTAGGCCACGGCGATAACAACCCGCGCTAGATGAAG
>NZ_JBAPPI010000510.1:0-3514 GCF_049280035.1 Mycobacterium sp.
GCTTTCCTGCTCGGGCTGTTGCTGACGTTCGCGCTAACGATTCGGCGCGTCAAACGTGAAGTGCCGGTGCGGCCTTCGGCGGCGGATGCCGACGAGTAAGTCAGCTCGGGCCGGGCAGACGCAGCAAAAGACGCACCCCGCCCAGCGGGCTGGTTTGCAGCGACGCCGTACCGCCATGCAGGTGCGCCTGCTGAGCCACCAATGCCAGACCCAGGCCGGAGCCGGAATGCGACGCGGTTGATCCACGGGAGAACCGCTCGAACACCAACTGGCGTTCCTCCTCGGGAATCCCGCTGCCGTTGTCGTCGATGGCGATTTCCACGCCGGCTCGCGAGCTGACCGCAGACAGCTGAACGCGGGTGGCGCCACCGTGTTTGACGGCGTTGGCGATCGCATTGTCGACGGCCAGACGAAGGCCAGCCGGTAGACCGACGATGATGCAGGTCGGCGACGGCACCAGCGACACGTCGAGGTCGGGGTAGATCCGCATGGCGTCGTGCGCCGCGCGGTCGAGCAACTCGGTGATGTCGACCGGCACGTGATCCTCCGATGTCGACAGCTCACCCTGGGCCAGCCGCTCCAGCGCGGACAACGTGGCCTCGATGCGGGACTGGGTTCGGATCACGTCGTTGAGCACTTCTTTGCGTTGCTCGTCCGGCAGGTCCAGGGTGGCCAGCACCTCGAGGTTGGTCCGCATCGCGGTCAGCGGCGTTCGCAACTCGTGCGAGGACACCGCCGCGAAGTCCCGGGCCGATTCCAGTGCCTCCTTGGTCCGGAGCTGCTCGTTCCAGATTCGTTGCAACATCCCGCGCAGGGCCTCGGCGATTTCGACGGCCTCGCTGGCGCCGCGCACTTGAATCTGCGGTCTCTCGTCGCCGGCGTCGATGGATCTGGTCTGTTGGGCCAATCGCTTGAATGGTCGCACCGCGAAAGTCGCCAGCAGCCAGGCGAACACGGCCGCCGCGGCGATCGAGAATCCGGCGATCAAGATCACCCGCCGGTGCAGGTTATTGGTGTCGGCGATGGTGGCGTCATAGGTTGCGCCCACCGCAACCAACATCGGGTGCGGCGCTGGGATATTCACGGTGCGCACCCGGTAGCGCACCCCGTTGACATAGGTGTCCGCGTAGCCGGCCGGCAACTCCGGCAAGGTGACTTTCGAGTTGGATGTGACCTCTTCATCACCTCGGCGCACGGTGATGACCGCATCCTGGTCGTTGGGGGACTTGGGAATTTCGCCAAGGCCGCGGGGCAAAAACGGGATCGCGAAACCGGCCGCCTCATCCAGGCGCCGGTCCAGCCGTTCCTTGCGGTCGTTGGTGATGCCGAACCACACGACACCACAGGTGATGAGCACCGGAATCGCCGCCCCGATAGCCGTCGCCACCACCACCCGGGCACGCAGCGACGGCGTACGGGTCAAGATTCTCGACAAGAAGTTCATCCTCAATCCCGTCACTGCATGCGCAGTACGAATCCCACTCCGCGGACGGTGTGCAGCAGCCGCGGGCCGCCGCCGGCTTCCAACTTGCGCCGCAGGTATCCGATGAACACGTCGACGACGTTGGTATCCGCGGCAAAATCGTAACCCCACACCAGTTCCAGCAACTGCGCGCGGGACAGCACCGCGGTCTTGTGCTCGGCCAGCACTGCGAGCAGGTCGAACTCACGCTTGGTCAGGTCGACGTCAACGCCGTTGACTCGGGCCCGCCGGCCCGGGATGTCCACCTCCAACGGGCCGACCGTGATGGTTTCCGACGACGAGGAGACGGTGGATCCGCGGCGACGCAGCAGCGCTCGCACCCGCGCCACCAGCTCAGCCAGCACGAACGGTTTGACCAGGTAGTCGTCGGCGCCGGCCTCCAGACCGGCCACCCGGTCGTCGACCGAACTGCGGGCACTCAGCACACAGACCGGCACGTCGTTATCCATCGCACGCAGCGCGGTGACCACGCTGACGCCGTCCAGCACCGGCATGTTGATGTCGAGCACGATCGCATCCGGCCTGGTCTCGGTCGCACTTCGCAATGCCTCGGCGCCGTCTACCGCGGTCGACACTTCGAACCCGGACAACCGCAATCCGCGCTCCAACGAGGCGAGCACGTCTGAGTCGTCGTCGACAACCAAAACCCGTGGCGAGGTCACACCAGTGTCCATGCCGCCCATGATGCCTGATTGTCCCCCTTAGCTGTGGGAACCCTCGCTCGAACCACCCTGCTCAATTTGAGCGCGATAGCGGGAATCGCCTGGCGCCGGGTTCCGGCGGTAACCGCAGTGCGTTCACCAGGTAGCTGACGGTGCGGTAGCTGCCCGCGAGCATGAGCAGTTCCAGCAGTGCCTCGTCGGGATAGTGCCTGGTAAGCCCTGCCCAGAGCGCATCGTCCACCGTGCAGTCGCCGTGCAGGCTGTCACACAACCGGATCAGCAGCCGATCAGCGTCGGTCCAGCAGTCGTCGTCGGGCCCGCCGACCGTCAACGACGTGATTTGTGCTTCCGTCAGGCCGGCTTTGGCGGCGAAGACGCTGACGTGCACACCCCACTCGTACTCGGCACCGCAGGAAGCCGTCACCCGGTCGATCACGATCTCGCGTTGCCGGATGCTCAGCTGACCGCGGTCGAGCAGTCCGGAGTTGAAGAACTTGAAGAACAGCCGCCGATCCCGCGCCAGCGTGGTGAACAACACAAGCGGCGGGCGGCCACGCATGATCGTGTCGATGGCCTGCTGGATGTCCTCGGCCAACGGCATGGCGGCGGGGACAATCCGAGCGCTATTAGTTTTATAGCGTGTCATGGTGACGAAAGTAGCCCGCATGCTACAAAATGTAAAGCATGAATTCGCCCCGCATCGGATCGTCAACCCGGGGATCGCACTCGGGGCGGCCGATCATGGTGGCACTCGACGTGCTCGGTCGCCGCGGCGCGCTGCGCCTGCTTTGGGAGCTGCGCAACGGCCCGCTCACCTTCCGGGCACTGCAAACCGCCTGCGACACCAACCCCGGCTCGCTGAACACCAGGCTGAAGGAGCTGCGGCAGTTGCGCATCGTGGATCACGGAGGCGCTGGTTATTTCCTTACAGCACACGGTCTTTCGCTGATGACGGCTCTTGAGCCGCTGCAGACCTGGGCACACCGCTGGGCAGCGGACGCAGTCGATTCAGCGCGTTATCTGGGCCTACCGGAGAGCTAGGGCAGCCCGATGTCGCGGTAGCGGCGCAACCGGGTCGCCATCCGATCGGCATCGGGCACCGCGCCAAGCGCGTGCAGCTCGGCGGCGATTGCCACCGATAACCGGGTGCAGAACTCGACCGGCTCGTCGGCGGCGTCCGGATGCTCGGGCACGACGACGTCGACGATGCCGGACGTCAGCAAATCGACCGATCGGATGCCTTGTGCCGCAGACAGTTCCGCGGCGTGCGCGGTATCGCGGAAGACGATCGCGCTGGCGCCCTCGGGCGGCAGCGGCGCCAGCCAGCCGTGCAACGCGGCCAGCACCCGGTCGGCCGGCACCATTGCCA
>NZ_JBAPPI010000511.1:0-5790 GCF_049280035.1 Mycobacterium sp.
GTCTCGATGAAACCCTCGAGAAACTGCAACGAATCTGCGACGAGCAGGAACCGGCACGGCCCATCACCGAACGCAAAGACGCCGCCGTCATCGACTAAGCGGGCCTAACCACCCGCCGAGCGTGAAGCTGCTGCGAAAGATCGCAATACGAATAGCAACCAGTTCACGCTCGGTGAGCGGTTAGGGCATGCTCCTCAGCCGGTGGGCAATCCGAGCACTCGCTGCGCGATGATGTTGCGCTGGATCTCGGAGGTACCGCCGGCGATCGTGCCGGCGAAGCTGCGGGCGTAGCGCTCGAACCAACTGGCGAAGTAGTGGTCGAGGTTCATCGGCTCGTACGTACCCGTCAGCGCGGGGTGCATCAAACCGTCGGATCCTGCTGCGTGTAAGGCATGTTCACACGCTTGTCGTTCGGCTTCGGAGCCGAGCAGCTTGAGCACCGACAGCGCAGGCACGTTCTCCTCGCCACGGGCGGCACGGGCCAGGGCCACCGAGCCGAGCAGGCGCAGTGCAGAAAAGTCCATCAGCGTGGTGGCGTACTGGTCACGTTCGAGTGCGTTCGTCGGTTGGAAGTCGGTGAGCACATTATCCAGCCGATCGGCGAAACCCAGCCACATCATCGTGCGTTCGTGCCCCAACGATCCGTTGGCCACGTGCCAGCCCTGGTTGAGCGCGCCGACCAGATTCTCGGCCGGTACTCGCACATCGGTGAAGAACACCTCGTTGAAGTCCAGATCATCCTGCCCGCAGATGGACGGAAACGGTCGGCGCACCACGCCGGGAGTGTCGGTAGGGATCAGCAACGCGCTAATCCCCTTGTGCTTAGGGGCATCTGGGTCGGTCCGCACGAAGGTCAGCAGTACGTCGGCATCGTGGGCGCCCGACGTCCAGACCTTTTGGCCATTGACCACAAAATGATCGCCGTCACGGACTGCTTTCGTGCGCAGCGACGCCAGATCCGAACCGGCACTGGGCTCGCTCATCCCCAATGACGCGGTGATCTCGGCACGCAGGATCGGAACGGCCCAACGTTGTTTCTGCTCATCGGTGCCGAACGAGATCAGCGAGGCCGCAATGATATTGACACCCTGCGGGTTGAAGCTGTGGTAAATCCGCCGCCGGCACAGCTCCTCCAGGTAGACGTACTGCTGCAGGACCGTGGCGTTGCGGCCGCCGAACTCCGGCGGCTGAGTGGGCAGCAGCCAGCCGTTGTCGAAGAGCAGCCGCTGCCAGCCGCGCGCCCAAGCCGGCATGTGCGACACCGATTGCGGCCGCTCCAACGCCTCAGCGGCGGTGGCAGGCACGTGTTCGTCGAGGAAGGCGACGAATTCCGCGCGGAACGTTTCGACTTGCGCGTCAAAGGTGAGTTGCACGGTACTCCTCGGTGATCATCGCCCGGTGCTCGGCGGCCCCGCCGAGCATGAGCTCGCCCGCCTTGGCCCGCTTCAGTGCGAATTGCACGTCGTTCTCCCACGTGAAGCCCATCGCGCCGAACAGCTGCAGACCGTGACGGAACACCAGCGACTGGCATTCGCCCGCAGCCGCTTTCGCCATTGCGGCCGCCAGCCGCCGACGCGGGTCGTCCTCGGCGATCGTCAACGCTGAGTAATAGGCCAGTGCCCGCGCCCGCTCCACCGCGACGTGCATGTCGGCGGCCTTGTGCTGAACCGCTTGGAACGAACCGATCGGCACCCCGAATTGGTGACGGCTGCGCACGTGGTCGAGGACCAGATCCAAAATGTGTTGGCAGGCACCGACCATCGTCATCGCCATACCCATCAGCGCGATATGGCGCGCCCGCTCAACATCGACACTGACCCGCGCGGCGTCGGGTAACCGGACGTCGCTGAACGTCAAGTCGGCGACGTGCAACACCGGGTCGAACACCGAACTGCGGCGCCGGGTTACCTGCCCGGCCACCTCGGCGATGCTGACGATGAACACCGCGGCATCGGTCACCACCGCCAACCACTCGGCACGATCCCCGTCCAGCACATGCGTCGCCGTGCCGTCCAACACCCAGCCATCGCCGTCCCGGTGCGCTGTCACCCCGGTGTAGACGGCGGTTCCGGATGCCTGGCGGTCGAACCGATCGCCCGCCAACGGCGCGAACTGGCTCATCGTCGCCAGGAACGGCGTGGGATCGGTGGCGCGGCCCAGCTCTTCCAGGACGATGGCCAGCTCGACGGCGGTCTCCGGATCGTTCATCTCGGTCCAGCCGTGCTCCACGTAGGCCTTCCAGACCGGGGTCGGGTCGACGCCGTCTTCGGCAATACCTCGGACCAGCGCCGGCGGACACTGCTTGCCAACGGCATCACGCACCGTTTCCTGCCAGAGCCGCTGATCAGCGTCGAATTCCAACAGCATCCCGGCCAGCTCCTTAGATCAGTTAACGTGCTGAAGAGAATACTATTCTCCTAATAGCACAGTGACAATCTCGCCGGAGCTCTCACCAGTGGGCGCGAGGAGCCCAGAACCGGGAGAATGATATTATCGGTAGACAAGAACAACGCTTACGCCCTATACCCGCAATTATGACCGCTACCAGGTGCGATGATTAATCGAAACGCTTACCGGAAACCCGTTGATTGACGATGAATGGGAATGTTAGATTGGCTAGCGTATGGCCAGCAGGCCCGACACAATCTTCGGCGCCGCGAAGGGTGGTTTAGGTGATAGAACACCCGGACGGAACTCGGACGCCCGTCATCGACGCGAGTGTGCACATCTTCTTCTCGTCCAACAAAGAGCTGCGCAACGTCCTCCGTGAGCCGTTCAAAAGCCGGGGTTTCCCCGACTACGAATCTGACTGGTACGGAACGCCGGGTGGCGAGTATGCCAACGACACCGGCGGGCGTGACATCGGCTATCCCGGCTCGAACCCGGAATTCGTAGCCAACGAACTATTTTCGAAACGCGGCGTCGACATTGCCGTGCTGCACCCGATGAGCCGCGGCATCATGCCGGACCGACACCTGGGCAGCGCACTGCATGCAGCACACAACGAGATGATGGTGTCGCGCTGGCTGGAACACAGTGAATTCGGCGACCGCTTCCGCGGCACCATCCGGGTGAACCCCGACGACATCTCGGGCGCATTGCGCGAGATCGACAGGTGGCGCGCGCACCCCCGCGTCGTCCAGATCGGCATCCCGCTGCAATCGCGCGAACTGTACGGCAAACCGCAGTTCTGGCCGCTCTGGGAAGCGGCTGCGCAGGCCGGCCTACCGGTGGCGGTCCACATCGAAACCGGGGAGGGCATCGGATTTGCCCCGACCCCGTCGGGACACACGCTGACCTACGAGCAGTACCTGAGCTTCATGGCGCTGAACTACCTCTACCACCTGATGAACATGATCGCGGAAGGTGTTTTCGAGCGCTTTCCCACGCTGAAGTTCGTGTGGGCCGACGGTGCCGCGGACTTCCTCACCCCGTTCATCTGGCGGATGGACACTTTCGGGCGACCACACCTCGAGCAGACGCCGTGGGCACCCCGCATCCCCAGCGAATACCTGCCCGGACACGTCTACTTCGTCCAAGGTCGCCTCGACGGCCCGGGTGATACCGAGTTCGCCGGCGAGTGGTTCGGCTTCACCGGAAAAGACGACATGGTCATGTTCGGCAGCAGCTATCCGCACTGGCAGAACGCGGAAGTGGCCGCACTTCCGCGCGCGCTGACCGCCGAACAACGCGAAAAAGTGTGCTGGCGCAACGCCGCGGAGCTCTACGGGATAGACATTCCCGCCGGCGTGGCTGCACAGTAGAAGGTAACTAAGGGAGACCACGATGACGCTGACACAGACTCATGAACGGATTCCCGCCGCCGAGCGCATCGCCGTTCGGTGCGTCGACTCCGACGTCCACCCAGTGCCCAAACGCGGCGAGCTGACGCAATACATTCCGGAGCCGTGGCGTAGCAAGTTCTTCCTCGACCACAAGGTCGGTGAACTGATCTACTACGACGCTCCGGACTATGCGCACGCCTACGCCATGCGGACGGACACTTTCCCGCCGGACGGCGAATTCCCGGGCAGCGACCCGGATATGGCCTTCCGGCAGCTCATCATGGAGGCCGGGTCGGATATCGCGATCCTCGAGCCCGGCGCCCGGACCCCGCGGTTGCCCGAGGCCAACCAGGCGTTCTCGTCTGCGCTCAATGAGTGGCAAGACAAGCACTGGCTGGACAGTCACAACAACTGGCACGAGCGTTGGCGCGGCTCCATCTGCGCGGCTATCGAGGACCCTGACGGCGCCTCCCGGGAGATCGAGAAGTGGGCCGGGCACCCATACATGGCGCAGATTCTGATCAAGGCCGAGCCGCGGCCGTCATGGGGCCACCCGATGTACGACCCGATCTGGGCGGCCGCCACCAAACACGACATCACCGTGAGCTGCCACCTGTCGCGCAGCAACTACGAGATGCTGCCCATGCCGCCGGTAGGGTTCCCCAGCTACAACCACGACTTCATGGTGACCTACTCGCTGCTGGCCGCCAACCAGGTGATGAGCCTGATTTTCGACGGCGTCTTCGATCGATTTCCGACGCTGCGGATCGTGTTCGTCGAGCATGCGTTCAGCTGGATCCTGCCGCTGATGTGGCGGATGGACGCAATTTACGAGGCCCGCAAGTCGCGGATGGAGATCAAGCGCAAGCCGTCCGACTACGTCAAAGACCACATCAAATTCACCACCCAGCCGTTGGACTACCCGGAGGACAAGACCGAGTTGACCCGCGCGCTGGAGTGGATGGAGTGCGACAAGATTCTGCTTTTCTCCTCGGACTACCCACACTGGACCTTCGACGACCCACGCTGGCTGGTCAAACACCTGCCCAAAGCGGCCCGCGACGCGGTGATGTTCAAAAACGGCATCGCGACCTATCACCTGCCGGAGACGGTCCCGGTGCTCGAGGGCCAAGTGCGGGTGTTCTGAGTTGGCCGAACAAGCCTTCAGCCGGTCCGAGCCCAGGCTGGCGCAGGGCCGCGAGCACGTCGTTGCCGCCGTGGACGAGATCCCGCCCGGAAAGCACAAGCTGGTGCCCATCGGGCGTCACGGTGTCGGCGTCTATAACGTAAACGGCACGTTCTACGCGATCGCGAACTACTGCCCGCATCAAGGCGGACCGCTGTGCTCCGGTCGCGTTCGCGGTCGAACCATCGTCGACGAAACCACCGCGGGTGACGCCGTTATGGTCCACGACCTGGAGTACATCTACTGCCCTTGGCATCAATGGGGTTTCGAGCTCGCGACCGGGACGACTGCGGTCAAGCCGGAGTGGAGCATCCGCACCTACCCGGTCCGGGTCGTCGGCAACGACGTCCTGGTGATGGCCTGACGCTAGAGGAGACAGCCCGTGGCCTCCATCGAAATCAACGGTGGGAACGTCGTCTACGAAATCCTTGGTAAGTCCGGGGATCTCATTGCCCTGACGCCGGGTGGCCGGTTCAGCAAAGAGATCCCCGGACTCCGTCCGCTGGCGGAAGCCTTAGTCGACGGCGGGTACCGGGTGCTGTTGTGGGATCGCCCGAATTGCGGTAAATCTGATGTCCAGTTCTACGGGCAGAGCGAATCACACATGCGCGCCGAGACGCTGCACGCTCTGGTGACCAAGCTCGGCTTCGGGCCGTGCATCATCGCCGGAGGCTCTGGTGGTGCAAGGGATTCCATGCTGACCACGATGCTCTATCCCGAGCTGGTCACCAAACTCGTGGTGTGGAATATCGTCGGCGGCATCTACGGCACTTTCTTACTGGGCTCGTACTACATCGTTCCCAGCATTCTGGCGGCCCG
>NZ_JBAPPI010000512.1:0-10768 GCF_049280035.1 Mycobacterium sp.
GCGCAGCGCCGAGCGGCCGAAGCCGAGCCGGTCGGTGACCGCCACGACGGCGGCGGCGACCTCCTCCGCCGACGGACGCGGGGTCGGCGCGCTGGACGACACGACGCCGAGCATGACGGCGCGGCCCGACTCGACGAATTCCGCGATGGCATCCAGATCGGCGGCTTCAAGCGTCGCCACATCGATGGAAATTGCCGTAATATTGCTGCGCTGCAACGCTTTCCACGGTAACGCCGCGGCGCAGCTGTGCACTGAGGTCTCGGCGCCCGCGGCGGCCACACAGGTGTCCAGCAATGTGGTGGCCAACGTCTCGTCGATTGGGCCCACCGGGCTCAACGCGGTCACCCCGGTCAGCCGTCCGGCCACCGCCGCCGTCAGCAACGGCTCGTCGAATTGCACCACCACGGGTGTGTCGAGTCGACGGGACACCGCGGCCCGATGCTCGGCGACCCCTTCGGCCAGTGAGGCGGCGATGTCGTGCACGGCGCCACGATCGGTGATCGCCCTATGCCCGTTGGCCAGTTCCAGCTCGGCGGCCAGTGTGACCGGCCCGGGTGCCTGCACCTTGACCGGTCGCCCGCTCCCCCGCAACCCCGCTATCTCCCAGGCCTCTTCCAGCGCGTCGATATCTTCGTCGAGCAGGCTGATCGCCCGCCGCGTCACCGCGCCGGGCCGGGCCGCCACCCGGTAGCCCCGCGGCACCGTATCAAGGGCCATGTCGATCAGCAGCGCACCGGCGCGCCCCACGATGTCGGCGCCCACTCCCCTGGCAGGCAGCTCGACGATGTGGGCCATCGCGGCGCCCAACTCACCGATGACGACCTCGGCCGCTTGCCGCGCAGCGGTGCCCGGCCATGATCCGGTGCCGCTGGCGGTTGCGAAAACGCTCACCGGCCAACCGTATTCGATCGAGTTCCCGGCGCCCCATGCCAGGGCCCGCCGGCGCGATTACGCTCTGATCAACGAAAGATGGAAAAGTGACGTCACGATCGCTGGTGCTGTGCTGTGCGGCCCTGCTGGCCGCGGCCTGCACCCGCGTGACGGACGGCACCGCGCTACCGGCTTTCGGGGCCGGATCCAATCTTTCCGGGGTCGACGTCGACCGCGTTCTGCTCGATCAGAACCGCATGCGCGCGATCACCGGCGCTGATGAGCACCTCACGATCATCCCGTCGATGGACGCCAACTCCCCGGTCGACGTCGACACGCTCGCCAAGACGGCGCCGCCGCAGTGCCGGTTTGTCTACGAGGACACCGCCACCTTCGGACCCGACATCGAAGAGTTCCACAAGACCACGTTCCAGTACCCGCCGCGCGGCGGCCTGATCTCTGAGGGCGCGGCCGGCTATCGCGATGCCAACACCGCGCATCATGCGTTCGACGCGCTGGTGGCCACCGTCCGGGATTGCGCGAACACCTCGGAAGGCGCGGGGTTCGTCGGCCCGTGGATCTCCGACGAGCGGTCGCTGCAGACTCGCCCCGGCGACTGCGGACGCGATTATGAAGTCAAGTCGGTGGTGTTGATGGAGGTCACATTTTGCGGGTTCCCGGAGTCGGTGTCGACGATCGTGATCACCAACATCGCCGCGAACGTGCCCGGCTAGATCTGTTCGAGGTCAGACTGCCCGGTACGCAAGGCATAGACACGGACGGGTTGCGATTTTCCTTTCAACTGGAACGCAGGACGCTCGATCCAGGCATCGTCGTCGTCGATCAGACTCCGTGTCGCGTGAGTAATCAGCAGGTCGTCCCCGGTATCTCGGGTTGCCGACTCGACGCGAGCCGCGGTGTTGACGGTGTCACCGATAACGGTGAAGTCGACCCGGCCGCCCCCGCCGATCGTTCCCGCGATGACGTTTCCCGAGTTGATCCCGACGCCGATGCGAAACTCACCGCCATGGCTTCGGATGGTTTCGACGATGTCGCGTCCCGCAGCGACCGCACGACGTGCATGGTCGGGTCGGCGGTCCGGAGCACCGAACACTGCCAGCAGACCGTCACCGATGAACTTGTTCGCGTGCCCGCCATGGCGCCGCACAATCGGGACGATCTCGCTGTAAAGCGCGTTCAGGCGCGCCACGGCATCGCGCGCTTCAGCGGCCTCCGCGTACGCCGTGAAATCCCGCACGTCGGTGAACAGCACTGAAACTTCGACGTCCTCGCCCGCGAGATCGGTGCCCTCGCGCAGGACCCGTTCGGTGAGTTCGGGATCGACATAGGCGCCAAAGGCGTGGCGCAACCGTTCTCGTTCGGCAAGTCCGCTCGCCATGTGGTTGAACCCGGCCTGCAGCAAGCCGACCTCGCTGCCATCCTCGACCGCCACCCGCGCGTCGAAGTCGCCCGCTCGGATGTCTGCCTGGGCCATCCGCAACGACGCGAGTGGTTCGGCGACCGATCTGGCGGCGAAACGGGTGGCCGCGAATCCCACGATCAGACCCAGGACCGCAAGGAAGAGCGCCGCCGCGACCACGCGCGCCCGATCGAAGCCGACACCAGCGAGATCGAGCCCGGCGAAGATTGCAATGCCCAGCAGCGGCACTCCGGTACCAAGCGCCCAAAAGGCGCTCAACCGCACAGCCACCCCGGGACCACCCGATTGCAGGGGTTCGCTGTCAGTGAGCACCAACGCGGTGATCGGACGCATTGCGCGCTCCACCATCAAGTACTGCACCGCACACGTCATGCCCGCGCCCAGCACGGTGGGAAGAATGCCCGCCGGGATCGCCTTCGTCGAGACACTCGCGCCCGCTGAGGTTGCGACGACCGCAGCGAACATCCAGATGGCGAATGTCCTGATCGCCCAGGTGCGGGGGTGTCGCAGCACCCGCTCACGTTCAGACTCCGTCGGTGCCCGGTCTTCGGCGAGCCAGCGTGCGATCGGGGCAAATGGTCGCCACAGCACCCACCATGCGCCGAATCCCAGCGCAGTCACCGTGAAAACGACCAGCACCGGAAGGCTGCGCCGCTGCAACTCCGCGTATTGGTCGGCCGCCAGCACGGTCGGCGCCAGATAAAGTACAAACCCCGTCACGACCGCGGCACCGCCGGCATTGCCGATGAGCGCGACCAAGGCGAGCCGACGCAGAACCCCCACGGTCACGCGCGACCGTTCTGCGTGGGATTGCACCACCGGCGCCGCCCCTTCACCAGCCATAGTTATCGCCGGGCGATCGGGTTAGGACGCGGCGCTGATGGTCGCGCTGCCGATTACCTCGTCGCCGTCGGGATCAGGGCGGTACAGCACCAGCGTCTGTCCCGGCGCCACACCGCGCAGCGGGGTGCGCAAACGCACCACAAGCTCATCGCCCGCCAACTCGGCGACCGCGTCGACGGCCTCGCCGTGCGCACGCACCTGGACCGCGCACTCGACGGGTCCGGTCGGTGGGGTCCCGGCGGTGAAAACCGGCCGCTGCCCGGTCAGCTGCCGAACATCCAGGTCGGCTGCCGAGCCCACCTGAACGGTGCCGCTATCAGCGTCGATCGCGGTGACGTAGCGCGGCTGGCCGTCCGGGCCCGGGCCGGCAATACCCAGTCCCTTGCGCTGGCCGATGGTGAAACCGTGCACCCCGGCATGGCTGGCCAGCACGGTCCCCCGCCGGTCGACGACCGAGCCGCTGCGCACCCCGAGCCGGGCCCCCAGGAAAGCGCGGGTATCGCCGGACGGGATGAAGCAGATGTCATGGCTGTCCGGCTTGTTCGCGACCGCCAGGCCGCGGCGGGCCGCCTCGGCGCGAATCTGCGACTTCGGGGTGTCCCCGATTGGGAACGCGGCATGACGCAGTTGATCGGAGGTCAGCACCGCCAGCACATACGACTGGTCCTTGTCCCGGTCGACAGCCCGGCGCAGCCGCCCGCCCGACAGCCGCGCGTAGTGCCCGGTGGCCACCGCGTCGAAACCCAATGCCAATGCACGTGTCGCGAGCGCCGAGAACTTGATCCGCTCGTTGCATCGCACACACGGGTTTGGGGTCTCGCCGCGAGCGTAGGACGACACGAAATCGTCGATCACGTCTTCTTTGAACTTGTCGGCGAAATCCCATACATAGAACGGAATTCCGAGGACATCAGCAACCCGTCGAGCGTCGCCGGCGTCTTCTTTGGAGCAACAGCCCCGCGAGCCGGTGCGCAATGTGCCCGGGGCCTGTGACAGCGCCAGATGCACGCCGACCACGTCGTGCCCGGCATCGACCATGCGCGCAGCGGCGACCGACGAATCGACGCCGCCGCTCATCGCGGCGAGAACCTTCATCGTGACGCCCCGGCGGCGGCCAGCGCGGCTTGCCGGGCGCGGGCCACCGCACCGGGCAGCACCTGCAGTGCGGCATCGACATCGGCTTCGACACTGGTGTGCCCCAACGACAATCGCAGCGATCCGCGGGCACTGACGGGCTCAGCGCCCATTGCGAGCAACACGTGTGAGGGCTGTGACACCCCGGCGGTACACGCCGACCCGGTTGAGCATTCGATTCCGTTGGCGTCCAACAACATCAGTAGCGCATCGCCTTCGCAGCCGTCGAAGGTGAAGTGCGCGTTGCCCGGGAGCCGTCGCGAGCCGGCAGCACCATTGAGGCGAGTGTCCTCGATGCCTGCCAGCACACCGTCGATGAGACGGTCGCGCAGTAGCCGCAGCCGCGCGCTGTTGGTCTCCAGCCCGTCCACGGCAAGCTGCATTGCAGTCGCCATGCCCACGGCACCGGCAACATCGGGAGTGCCAGAACGAATGTCGCGTTCCTGGCCACCGCCGTGCGACAGCGGCACGCAGCCGACGTCGCGGCGCAGCAGCAGCGCCCCCACACCGGGCGGGCCGCCGAACTTGTGAGCGGCCACACTCATCGCGGACAGCTGGCCGGCGCCGAAGACGACCGGCAGCTGCCCCACCGCCTGGACCGCGTCGCTGTGCATGGGGACGTCGAATTCGGCAGCGATGGCGGCGAGTTCGTCGATCGGCATGATCGTGCCGACCTCGTTGTTGGCCCACATCACCGAGACCAGCGCGACGTCGTCGTGCCGCTGTAGCGCGTCACGCAGCGCGGCGGCGGACACCGATCCGTCGGCGGCGGTAGGCAACCAAGTCACCTCGGCGCCTTCATGGTCAACCAGCCAGTTCACCGAGTCCAGCACCGCGTGGTGTTCCACCTCGGTGGTGACAACGCGCCGATGCCGCGGCTCGGCTTCGCGGCGCGCCCAGTAGATCCCCTTGACGGCAAGATTGTCGCTTTCGGTGCCGCCGGCGGTGAAGATCACCTCGGACGGACGCGCACCCAACTTGGCCGCGATCAACTCGCGGGACTCCTCCATTCGGCGCCGAGCGGCCCGACCAGTGGTGTGCAGCGATGAGGCATTGCCCACGGTGTTCAGCGCGCCCGTCATCGCCTCGATGGCAGCGGGGTACATCGGGGAGGTAGCGGCGTGATCGAGGTAGACCATGACCCGCCAAGGATACCGGCGGCGCCCTGCGACGATGCAGGCCGGAACCGGCCTGAGGAGAAGCAGGGCAATCAGACCCCGCTAAAGGTCAGGAGGCGAGCACGCGACGGCGCCGCTGATGACCTGAATGCGAGGCCGTCGTCGTGCGTATCGCGGCCTGGCAGCGACGGGCCAGCTCGCGCCGATCGGCGCCCGGCAGCTGCAACGATTCGACGTAGACCCGTGCCACAGTGCGGCGGGCGACCAGCAAGCGACCGATCGAACGCAGCAACGTGTCGTCACCGATATAGGCCGGGACGGTCGAGACGCTGCCGTCGCGGTGGTGGTAGCGCAGCCGCAGCGGCTGGACCGGTCGGCCGGTGTCGACGGCGGCCTGGAACATCGCCGGATAGAACGGCCCCGACGCTAGACCGCACCAGGTGGTGCCCTCCGGGAACGCCACCACCGTCTGACCCGCGCGCAACCGAGCGGCCACGGTGTCGACGACGCTGGGCAGCTGACGCAGGCTGGCCCGCTCGATCGGGATGACCTTGATGATGCAGGCCATCATCCGCACGACGAGATTGGCGGCCACATCGGCGCGGCCGACAAACGATGCGGGCACCGTCCGCCACCGGGTTGTGGGAAGTACCGCGGCGATCGTCACAATGTCCAGCCACGACATGTGGTCGCTAACCACCAACACACCGGGCAGATTTCGAATCGGCCCGCCCGACACCGTGATTCGTACCCCGAGACACCACAACAGCAGTCGGCAATAAAGGCGCTTGGCCTGCGACCGGCCCGGCAGCGGAGCTGCGACCAGTAGCAGCGCCGGGGCCAACAGCAGGCCCAGGCTGACCCGCAGCGTCACCCGCAGCACCACGATCAATCGACGGGACGCTTCCGAGCCGCCGGCCCGCAGACAACTTGTGTCGCAGGATGCCCGCGGTAGCCAGGCGTGATCGCATGTCTCGAGGCTGCTCATCAGGCCACCCTGCCCGCCGCTTCGGCGGCCGCCGATACCGACCGGAGTCGGCGCAGATAACGGGTGTCGGCATGGCGTTTGTCCAGCAGCGCGGGGAAATCACCCACGCCGAAGTCGGCGTCGTGGGCCGGCTCACCGCATATTCGCGCACCCAGCCGCAGGTAGCCGCGCATCAACGGCGGGATCACCGGCCGCGCGGGGGCAGGAATCTCATCGAGCGGGCGTCCGTCGATGACCACCGGGCGGTGCGGATGCACCCGGTATTGCGGCGGGGCGGCGTGGCGGCGCAGCACGAAGTCACGCACACCGCGAATCTGGGTGCCCGGTGGTTCGCCGTCGCCGGCTTCCCCTCTGATGGGGACCGACACGCAGCCGGTGACATAGTCGTAGCCGCACCGGTCGAGGTAAGCCAGGATGCCGGTCCACATCAGCAGCACGACGGCGCCGTTGCGGTGATCTTGGCGAACCACCGCACGTCCCATCTCCACCAGCGAGGGCCGCAGCGAATCCAGCGTCCGGATGTCGAATTCGGTTGCGGTATAAAGCCCCCCGGCGGCGACGGCACCGGTCGGCGACAGCATTCGGTAGCAACCCACCAGCTCGCCCGAGTTGTCCTCGCGGACCAGCAGGTGATCGCAGTGCTCGTCGAAACGGTCAACGTCGAGGCCGGCGGCGTCCTGCCCGGTGAGGCTGAAGCCTGGCTCGTTGCTGAATACGTCGTAGCGCAGCCGCTGCGCCGACTCGATCAGCGTGGGATCGGTGGACAGCAGCAGCGAATACCGCGGCTCGTTGGATGACGCTGTGCCCGAGGTGGGTTTGTCGGCGGGTATGAGGACAGAGTCAATGCTCATGCCATCACAGTTAGCGTCGTTGATCAGCTAATTGGCATCGGCGCCGTGACGTGTCCGTGCACGGCAGATGACGATGTCGCAGCGAATGCCGGACAACGGCGCTGGTCGGCAGCAACGAAGTTGCCTGGATCACAAAATTGCTCCAAACTGCGACCGTGGCTGAGGTCGGCGGCGCGACATTCGATCCAGATGCGCTGCGCGCCAAATACGCGCGGGAACGCCAGCGGCGGCTGCGCGCCGACGGGATCTCGCAGTACGTGCAGATCGCGGGTGCATTCAGCCGTTTTGGCGATGACCCGTGGGCCGATCCCGACTTCACCCGCGACCCGTTAACCGATGCCGTCGACGTCGCGGTCGTCGGCGCCGGCTTCGGGGGGCTGCTCATCGGGGCCCGGTGCAAGCAGCTCGGTGTCCACAATGTCCGGTTAATCGATAAGGCCGCCGATGTCGGCGGCACCTGGTACTGGAATCGCTACCCCGGAATCGCCTGCGACGTGGAGTCCTACGTCTATATGCCGTTGCTGGAGGAGCTCTGCTACGTCCCGACCGAGAAGTATGCGAAGGGCGCCGAAATCTTCGCTCACTGCCGCCGCATCGCCGAGCACTACGACTTGTACCGTGACGCGTGTCTGCAGACTGAAGTAAATGAAATCCGTTGGGATCCGGGTGCTTCCCGCTGGGTCATTTCCACCGACCGCGGCGACGAGATTCGCGCCCGATTTGTAGCGATGGCGAACGGCTATCTCCAGAGGCCGAAACTGCCAGGGATAAGCGGTATTACAATGTTCAGCGGTCACGCGTTTCATACCAGCCGCTGGGATTACGAGTACACCGGCACCGACCTTGCCGGATTGTCCGACAAGCGCGTCGGCATCATCGGAACCGGTGCGACGGCGATCCAGTGCGTACCGCGGCTAGCCGAATCTGTGCATCGGCTGTTCGTCTTTCAGCGCACCCCGTCAACGGTCGACGTGCGGGCCAATCGGCCGACCGAACCAGAGTGGGCCGCAGCGCTGGAACCCGGTTGGCAGCAGCGACGCATGGAGAACTTCCAAATCCTCACCGCGGGCGGTGCCGCCGACGAGGACCTGGTCGACGACGCGTGGACCAGCCTCACCAAAAAAATGCCGATCGTGAACGACGCCGGACCGAACGCCGCCGAACTGGCCGACTTCGCCAAGATGGAAGAGATCCGGTCTCGCGTCCAAGCGATCGTCACCGATGCCGTCACCGCGGAGGCGCTCAAGCCGTGGTACGGGTACTACTGCAAGCGGCCCTGCTTCCACGACGAGTACTTGCAGGCGTTCAACCGTGACAATGTCAGCCTTGTCGACACGCACGGCCGCGGAGTCGAGCAGATCACCCGCGACGGCGTGGTCGTCGACGGGGTCGAATATCCGCTCGATTGTTTGATATTCGCCACCGGCTTCGAGGTCGGCACGAGTTACTCGCAACGCACCGGCTTCGAAGTCATCGGCCGCGACGGCTTGACTCTCACCAAGAAGTGGGCCGACGGTGTGCGCACGTTGCACGGCCTGCACGTCAACGGCTTTCCAAACTGCTTCATCGAAAGCATCGCGCAGTCCGGCTTCACCGTGAACTTCCCTTACCTCATCGACACCCAGTCCCGCCACATCGCCTGGGTGATCGCCTGGGCGTTGCAGAACGGTGCCGCGGAGGTGGAAGCCACCCTCGACTCCGAAGCTGCCTGGGTCGACACCGTCGTGGCACGCTCCAGTGTCATCGCTGGCCGGCGCGAGTCATGCACTCCCGGCTACTACAACCGCGAGGGCCACGCGGATGTGCGATTGAACCAGGACAGCTTCTTCTTCGGCAGCCCAACCGAATACGCCGACATCCTCGAGACATGGCGGGCGACGGGCGAGCTTGACGGGCTTGCGAAAATGCCCGCCGCGCTTGCCGAGCAGACGTAAAAGTCCCCGACCCGCCGTGGCGTCGGGGGCTTTACGACTGCTCGCGGATTAACCCTTGCGGGCCTTGACCGCCTCGGTGAGCTGCGGTGCGACCTTGAACAGGTCGCCGACCACGCCGTAGTCGGCGATCTCGAAGATCGGCGCCTCTTCGTCCTTGTTGACCGCGATGATCGTCTTCGACGTCTGCATACCGGCGCGGTGCTGGATCGCCACGGAGATGCCGAGCGCGATGTAGAGCTGCGGCGAGACCGTCTTGCCGGTCTGGCCGACCTGGAACTGACCGGGGTAGTAGCCGGAGTCCACCGCGGCGCGGGACGCGCCGACTGCGGCGCCCAGCGAGTCGGCCAATTCCTCGACCACGCTGAAGTTTTCGGCACTGCCCACACCACGGCCACCGGACACCACGATCGTGGCCTCAGTGAGCTCCGGCCGGTCGCCGGCGACCGCAGGCTCGCGCGAGGTGACCTTGGCCGCGTTCTCGGCAGGCTCCGGAACCTCCACGGTGACCTGCTCGCCCGCGCCGTCGGCCGGTTCGGCGTCGATCGCGCCGGCCCGCACCGTGATCACCGGAGTGTCGCCGTTTGCCTGCGCCTCGACGGTGAACGCGCCACCGAAGATCGAGTGCACTGCCTTAGGCCCGGCCTGCACATCAACCACGTCGACCAGCAGACCGGAACCGATCCGGGCGGCCAGCCGGCCGGCGATCTCCTTGCCATCGGCACTGGCCGCCAGCAAAACGGCTGCCGGGCTTGCCGATTCGGCCAGACCGGCCAGCACGTCGACCACCGGAGTAATGAGGTAGTTCTCCGCGGCGTCGGATTCGGCCACGTAGATCTTGGCGGCGCCAGCCGCCTTCAACCCGTCGACGAGCGGCGAGGCGGTGCCGGGCTTGCCCACCACGACGGCAGCGGGCTCGCCCAAAACGCGTGCCGCAGTGATCAATTCGGAGGTGACTTTCTTCAAAGCGCCATCAGCGTGCTCGGCGAGCACCAGTACTTCAGCCATGGGTTATTCCGTGTCTTTCGGTTCGGGGTTCGAGTCTTAGATTATCTTCTGGCTGACCAGGTACTGAGCGACTTGGTTGCCGCCGTCGCCCTCGTCGGTGACCTTCTCACCCGCGGTCTTGGGCGGCTTGGGCGTCGACGTCAGCACCGTCGACCCGGCGTTGCCCAGCCCGACTTCGTCGGCCTCGACACCGATCTCGGCCAGCGTCAGCTTGGTGACTTCCTTCTTCTTGGCGGCCATGATGCCCTTGAAGGACGGGAACCGCGGCTCGTTGATCTTCTCGGTGACGCTGACCACCGCGGGCAACGATGCCTCGAGGGTGAACACGCCGTCGTCGGTTTCCCGTTCGCCAGTGATCTTGCCGCCGTCGACTGACAGCTTGCGCAAATGGGTCAGCTGCGGCAGGCCCAGGTACTCGGCGATGATGGCCGGCACCGCGCCGCCGACGCCGTCGGTTGCCTCGTTACCTGCGATCACCAGCTCGGTGCCCTCGATGGTGCCCAGCGCACGCGCCAGCGCCCACCCGGTCTGGACCACATCCGAGCCGTGCATGCCGTCGTCGAGCAGGTGGACGGCCTTGTCGG
>NZ_JBAPPI010000513.1:0-1940 GCF_049280035.1 Mycobacterium sp.
AGCGCCAACGCGAGTGGATCAACCGCCTGCGGCAGAGTAGCCAGGACCTCGGCGGTCACCGAGGTTCCGTACGCCGGCGCGGCCATCAGCTTCGCCCGCCCCAGCGGACCGCTGCCGCGCCGGCGAAGTCGCCTGCGTGTGCGAAAGCGGCCATCATCACGACGTCGCCGGCCGTGACCTGACCGTCGGATATCGCATGATCAAAGTTGATCGGGATGCCGGCGCCGAATAGGTTGCCGCACTCATCAAAGGTGTCGCGGTGACGTTCCTCGGGAATCTCGAGCGCTTCACGCCAGTTGCGCAGGAACACCCGGTTTGGCTGATTGGTGACAAGCAGGTCGATATCCTTGGACGACAGGCCGATTCGATCACACACGGCGAGCGCCACTTCGGGGACCTGCCGATTGCCGCGAGCGAGTACCTTGCTGATCTTGGTTTCGGTGAACCCGATGCTGGCCTCGCCCGTCCGGGCCTGCCACCACTTGCGTGGTGGGTCGATGGCGAGCGTCATGTCGCCGGCGTATTCGCCGTAGGTGCGGCACTCGATGTCGAGTATCGGGGACTCGTCCGACAGCGTGACCAAACCGACCGCGGCGCCGTCACCGGGTACGGACGACTGCGCCTTGCGGCGCACCCCGGGCTGGTCGAAGACCTGCCCGGCCGCGTTTTGGGCGATCGCGATCAGCGCGGTGCGCCCCTCACCCGATGCCAGCAATCGACGGGCCACGTTGAGACCCAGCACGAACGCCGCACATCCGCCGTTGTGCAAATCCAGTACCCACGACGGGCGCATGCCCAACCGGTGCGCGATGCCGCCGCCGCCACCATAGAACGGCATGTCCGGCACCTGGGTGTGGGTGATCAAAACGTCGACGTTTTCGATGACATCGCGGCCGTGCCGCTCGATCAGGCCCTGTGTGGCCCGTTCGACCATGTCGATCGCGGTCTCGTCGGGCCCGACGTGATGGCGGAACGAGGGCGCACGGAACATCACGTTTTCTCGTAATTCGTCGGATTCGGCGAACTGCGCGTAGTAGTCGGCGCCGATCGGCTCGCCGGGCAGATAGCTGGCGACGTCGATGAGGCTGACTGCTGGCTGACTCACGATCATTCTCATCTCATCCAGGCCGGGGTGACCGGCAGTCCGTTGCGGTGGCGGTATTCGGCGATGGTCTTGAGGTTGTTCAGCTCGATCCCGTGGCCGGCACCGAACAAGTCCCAGAAGTCGCCGACCCAACCGGTGCGCTCGACCGGGCCGGCGTCGGGGTAGGGGTTCTTGTCGTAGAACGGATGACGGCAATTGGTCCACAGCACCACAGAACCGGGCTTGTTCAACACCACCTGCGCGTCAAGGACGCGCATCACGTAGATCATCCACAGGTGCTTGCCCTGGTCCCACGCGCAGTGGTAGTCGACGGTACGCGCCTCGGCGTTGGCCACCGTGCGGGTATAGATCTCGGTGTCCGGAAGCAGCCGGTCGAAGGCCAGCCAGAGCCCCGGTTCCTCAGTAGGGGTGAAGTCACGCAGGGTGTAGGTCCACTCCTCGAGGCTCCGAGTGTCCGACAGGTACTCGAACAGCTCGTCGGGCGGGCAGTCGACATAGTCGTTGACCGTGCAGTACTGACCGAAAACCTCCTCGTGCGGATACACCGACCGCATCTGCGAAAGGAAGGTTCCGGCGGTCTGCTCCAACGGCGTGGTCTCGATGCGCACCACCCCGTCGATCGGGACGGTGGTGCCGGTATGGGTGATGATATCGTCAAGCGCTGGCAGCGACATTTATGTGGTCCTCCTGTGTGTGTGGAATCTGTTGATTAACAGGCCTATTGGTTAATGGAGCGTTGAGAAATGGTGCAAACGGCGGGATTTCGTCGGCGGCGCATTCGACGCTGATGACCGCCGGGCCGTCGACTGCGAGTGAGCCGTGCACTGCCGCGGCC
>NZ_JBAPPI010000514.1:0-5669 GCF_049280035.1 Mycobacterium sp.
GTGTCCAGTCCTGCACCGGGTTCGGTGACTCCGAAGCACACGTGTAGCTCGCCCGTCGCGACCCGCGGCAAGGTGCGCGCTTTGAGCTCCTCGGAGCCGTGCACCACCACAGGGTGCATGCCGAAGATCGACAGGTGAATGGAGCTGGCGGCGTTCATTCCGCCGCCCGATTTGGCCACTTCTTCGGCCAGCAGCGTCGCTTCGGTGATACCGAGGCCGTGACCCCCGTACTGCTCGGGGATCGTCATACCCAGCCAGCCGCCGCCGCCGATAGCCTGATAGAACTCTGACGAGAACTCGTGCGCCTGGTCTTTTTCCATCCAATAGTGGTCATCGAACTTCGACGACAGCTCCGCGACCGACTTGCGGATCAGCTCTTGGTCGTCGGTCAGCTCAAAGTTCATTCCACCGCCGGG
Organism: Mycobacterium sp.; assembly: GCF_049280035.1. Classification (GTDB taxonomy): domain Bacteria; phylum Actinomycetota; class Actinomycetes; order Mycobacteriales; family Mycobacteriaceae; genus Mycobacterium. The sequence continues at coordinate 417 of NZ_JBAPPI010000514.1, forward strand.
CACTGTTGAATCTCCTTTGATCAGCTCAGGCACGGGCTTTCAGTGTCGGCCCGCTGCGCCCGGCTTCGCCGCGCTTGCGACCGCCACGGGCTTTCAGTGTCGGCCCGCTGCGCCCGGCTTCGCCGCGCTTGCGACCGCCCACTGGCGCGCGTGCATTCCGGTTGCGCGTCAGTCCTTGTTGCCGGTCAGCTCTTTCGCGCTGGCGGCGAAGTCCGCGAACGACGCACCCGACCTGGCCTCCTTGTGGTGGCTGAGAGCCCGGATCGAAACGTCGTGACCCTCAGCGGCCTTGCGCAATGCACCCACCTTCGCCTGTGCCGGAGTGATGTGGCTGAACGGGTCGAAGGAGTACCAACGCATGGCGTTCTGGTAGGACATCTTGTTGATCTCGTCGTCCGGGACATTGTTGGCGGACAGCACATCCCACAGCTCTTCGGGCGCGCCCGGCCACATCGAGTCGCTGTGCGGATAGTCAGCTTCCCAGCAGATGTTGTCAATGCCGATCATGTTGCGCAGCGCCACGCCGACCTTGTCGCTGATGAAGCAGGTCAGGAAGTGATCACGGAACACGTCGGACGGCAGCTTGTCACCGAAGTTCTGGTGTGTCCACGTCGAGTGCATCTCGTAGGTCCGGTCCGCCCGCTCAAGGAAGTAGGGAATCCACCCGGTACCACCCTCCGACAGTGCGACCTTCAAATCCGGGTATTCCTTGATCGGCCGCGACCACAGCAGATCCGCGGCGGCCTGAACGATGTTCATCGGCTGCAGCGTGATCATCACGTCCATTGGCGCATCGGGTGCCGTGATCGCCAGCCTGCCCGAGGATCCGATGTGCACGTTCATCACGGTGTTGGTGTCGCACAACGCTTTCCACAGCGGGTTCCAGTATTCGTTGTGGAAACTCGGGTAGCCCATCGCGGCGGGGTTCTCGGTGAAGGTCAGCGCGTGCACACCCTTCTTGGCCACCCGTCGCACCTCTTTGGCGCACTCCTCGGCATCCCAGATCACCGGAATCGCCATCGGGATGAAGCGTGCGGGGTAGGCCCCACACCACTCGTCGATGTGCCAGTCGTTGTAGGCCTGCACGAGCGCCACTGAGAACTCCGGGTCCTCGGTGGCGAACAGGCGCCCGGCGAAGCCAGGGAAGGACGGGAAGCAGATCGACGCCAAGATGCCGCCGGCGTTCATGTCCTTGATCCGCTCGTCGACGTTGTAGCAACCCGGCCGGATCTCATCCAAGCCCTGCGGTTCCAGCCCGTACTCCTCTTTGGGGCGACCGGCCACCGCGTTGAGCGCGACGTTGGGGATCACGGTGTCACGAAACTGCCAGCAGTCAGAGCCGTCCGCGTTGTGCACCAGCCGCGGCGCATCGTCGGCATACTTCTTCGCCAAGTGGTTCTTGAACATCTCCGGTGGCTCGACAGTGTGGTCGTCGACGCTGATCAAAATCATGTCGTCTTTGTTCACTGGCCGTTCCTCTCCGTCGGGGGTCGTTGGGCGGCCCGTTCTCTCAAGTATGAAAATTATCTTCTCAGTTCGCGAGAATCAACATCTTGAGCCTACGCGGGGGGTCGCCGGACCCGGGACGACGGGGCGACCCCGCCGTCACCTACGGAAGGCGTTTCCGCAGGTCGGGTGCAAAACATTGACCAATCCGAGAGTTCGTGGAAATCTATTGGTCAAATATGAGAATATGATTCTCGCAACTGAGGAGGCGGTATGCGTCTGTCCCCCTTACCGGCGGACCAATGGGACGACGCTGCCCGGCACGCGGTCTCCGGCATGCTGCCGGAGGAGCGGCGAAATCCGCGCGACGCCGGCAACGTGCTGGCTACCCTGGTGCACCATCCGAAGCTGACGCGTGCGTTTCTCCGATTCAGCAGTTACCTGCTCTACGGGTCGACGCTGCCGCCGCGCATCCGTGAGCAAGTCGTGCTGCGTGTCGCACATCGGCGCGGGTGCGGCTATGAGTGGTCGCACCACGTGGAAATCGGCAAGGAAGCGGGGCTGTCCGACGCCGACATCGCCGCGGTGCGATCGGGCGACGCGGACGACGAGTTCGACCGCGCGGTGCTGTCCGCGGTCGATGAACTCGACCAGAAAACGAACCTGTCCGACCAGACATGGGCAGCCCTCGGTGAGCGGCTCGACGAGCGGCAGCGGATGGATTTGATCTTCACGACTGGTGGCTATATCGCACTCGCCATGGCTCTGAACACTTTTGGCGTCGAGGTCGAGCACGACCACACAGCCCGGACAGAAAGGTAGATCCTTGCCACATTTCACCAAGCCGGATGCCGGCAGCTGGACGGAAAATTACCCCGAACTGGGAACCGCGCCGGTCGATTACACCGACTCGATTGATCCGGCGTTCTTCGAGGCCGAGCGCGACGCGATCTTCAAGCGGACGTGGCTGAACGTCGGCCGGGTGGAGCGGCTGCCGCGCACCGGCAGCTACTTCACCAAGGAGCTGCCGTCGGCGGGCCCGGGCATGTCGGTGATCATCGTCAAGACCAAGGACGGGTCCATCAAGGCCTACCACAACGTCTGCCGCCACCGCGGAAACAAGTTGGTATGGAATGACTATCCACACGAGGAGACCTCGGGCACCTGCCGACAGTTCACTTGCAAGTACCACGCCTGGCGCTACAGCCTCGATGGAGATTTGACCTTCATCCAGCAGGAGGACGAGTTCTTCGACGTCGACAAGAGCCAGTACGGCCTGGTGGGCGTCCGCTGCGAGGTGTGGGAAGGGTTCATCTTCATCAACCTCGACCAGAACGCGAAGCCGCTGGCCGATTACCTGGGGCGGCTGGCCAAGGGCATCGAGGGCTATCCGTTCCACGAGATGACCGAGGCCTACTCCTATCGGGCTGAAGTCGGCAGCAACTGGAAGTTGTTCATCGACGCATTCGCCGAGTTCTACCACGCCCCGGTGTTACATCAGGGGCAGTACACCAAGGAAGAAGCCGCCAAGATCATCAAATACGGCTTCGAGGCGCTGCACTACGAATTGGCCAGCCCACACGGGATGATCTCCACCTGGGGCGGTCAGGCACCGCCCGCGGACATGTCCATGGTCAAGCCGATGGACCAGGTGCTGCGCAGCGGACTGTTCGGGCCGTGGGACAAGCCGGAGGTCATCGAAAAGCTCGATGAGCTTCCTCCGGGTGTCAACCCAAAAAGAGTGCCGCAGTGGGGCATTGACTCGTGGCACTTCTTCCCGAACTTCATGCTGCTGATCTGGGAGCCCGGCTGGTTTTTGACCTATCACTACTGGCCGACCGCGGTCGACAAGCACATCTTCGAGTGCACGCTGTATTTCGCTCCGCCGAGAAATGCGCGGGAACGGCTGGCCCAGGAGTTGGCCGCGGTGACGTTCAAGGAATACGCGCTGCAGGACGCCAACACGCTGGAGGCCACCCAGACCATGATCGGCACCAAGGTCGTCAAAGACTTCCTGCTGTGCGACCAGGAAATCCTGCTGCGGCATCTGCACAAAGTTACAAGTGACTTTGTCACTGAATGGGCGAAGGAGTACAGCCACAATGGCCACGCCAACTAAGCTGCCCACTGAATTCGCCGACCTGGAGCCCTATCTGGAGTGGGACCTGGCCACCGAACCCGAGCGCTACGCCAAGCGGTTGGCCTCGTCGATGACCGAGATGCAGGCCTTCTACGATGTCGCGTTCCCCCGGCTGAACGATGTGATCGACTACTGCGACAAGTACACGCTGGATGATCTGCCCGAGGCCGCGCAGGCACTCATGCACCTGATGCAGTCGCTGATCATGGTGTCGTTCCCGATCGAGGCGTGGAAGCAGCCCCGGGTCCCCGACAGCGGCGCAGCCTGGGTCGAATTGATCAGGGAGCCGGTGATTTAAGAGGTGTTGACGCTCAAGGCCGCTGGGCTGCTCGACGTCGACGCCGGTGAGATTCTGTCGCCTGGCATCGTGCGGATCGAAGAGGACCGGATCGTCGGCGTAGGCGGCGACGCCGAGGGCGAGCTCATCGATTTGGGCGACCAGGTCCTCTTGCCCGGGCTGATGGACATGGAGGTCAACCTCCTGATGGGCGGGCGCGGGGAAAAGCCCGGGTTGTCCCAGGTTCAGGATGACCCGCCGACCCGAATGTTGCGCGCGGTCGGCAACGCCCGTCGGACGCTACGCGCGGGGTTCACCACGGTGCGCAATCTCGGCCTGTTCGTCAAGACTGGCGGCTATCTGCTCGATGTCGCGCTCGGCAAGGCCATTGACGCAGGCTGGATCGACGGCCCGCGGGTGGTGCCTGCCGGGCATGCGATCACGCCGACCGGCGGACATCTGGATCCGACAATGTTCGCCGCGTTCGCCCCACATGTGCTGGACTTGACGGTCGAAGAGGGCATCGCTAACGGAGTCGACGAGATCCGAAAGGCGGTGCGCTATCAGATCAAACACGGCGCGGAGCTGATCAAGGTCTGCTGCTCGGGTGGTGTGATGTCGTTGACCGGCCCGCCTGGCGCGCAACATTATTCGGATGAGGAGCTGCGGGCGATCGTCGACGAGGCGCATCGGCGTGGGCTGAGAGTCGCCGCACACACCCACGGCGCCGACGCGGTCAAACATGCGGTCGAAGCAGGCATCGACTGCATTGAACATGGGTTCCTTGTCGACGACGAGGCGATCGCGATGATGGTCGAGCACGGCACCTTCCTGGTGTCCACCCGGCGCTTGGCGGAGGCCATGGACGTCTCGCACGCCCCGCCCGAGCTGCAGGCCAAGGCCGCCGAGATGTTCCCGAAGTCGCGGACCTCGATCCTGGCTGCGTACGAGGCCGGGGTGAAGATCGCGGTGGGTACCGACGCGCCTGCGATCCCGCATGGCCGTAACGCCGATGAGCTTGTCACGCTGGTCGATTGGGGCCTGCCGCCGTTGGCGGTGTTACGGGCGGCGACGGTCACGGCGGCGGAATTGATCAACGTCACCGATCGCGGCCGGCTTGCCGAGGGTCTGCTGGCGGACGTCATCGCCGTACCCGGAGATCCGTTGTCCGACATCGGCGTTACCCAGAAGGTGGGCTTCGTGATGAAAGGCGGCAAGATTTATGCCAACACGCATTGAAGACCTGATCGAGATCCAGCAGCTGCTGGCCCGCTATGCGGTCACCATCACGCAGCAAGACATCGACGGGTTGGTGAATGTCTTCACACCCGACGGGACCTATAGCGCATTCGGCGAAACTTATTCGCTGGACCGGTTTCCCGTGCTGGTG
>NZ_JBAPPI010000515.1:0-8140 GCF_049280035.1 Mycobacterium sp.
TGTGTGTTCGGCACCCCGGCCTGCCAGGGCACAGTCGAGGGACGTCCCGATGACGGATGTTGCTCGCACGGGGCGTTTTTGTCCGACAAAGACGACCGGGCCCGGCTGGACGACGCTGTGTCCAAGCTCACTGACTCCGACTGGCAGTTCCGCGAAAAGGGCTTGAGCCGCAAGGGCTACCTCGAACTCGACGAGCACGAGGGCGAAGAGCAGTTTCGCACCCGCAAACACAAGGGCGCGTGCATCTTCTTGAACCGGCCCGGGTTCGAAGGCGGCCCGGGCTGCGCGCTGCACAGCAAAGCGCTGAAGCTCGGCGTGGCACCGCTGACGATGAAACCCGACGTCTGCTGGCAGCTGCCTATCCGCCGCAGCCAGGAATGGGTGACCCGCCCGGACGGCACCGAGATCCTGAAGACCACTGTGACCGAATACGACCGCCGCGGCTGGGGCGCCGGCGGTGCCGACCTGCACTGGTATTGCACCGGTGATCCGGCCGCCCATGTCGGCACCGAGCAGGTCTGGGTGAGCCTGGGGGCCGAACTCACCGAGTTGCTCGGTGAGAAGGCCTACGCCGAACTGGCCGCAATGTGCAAGCGGCGCAGCGCATTAGGGCTCGTCGCCGTCCACCCGGCAACGCGGGCCGCCGAATAGCGTCAGCGTTGAGCCTGCATCCGCCGCCCGCCGTGAACGAGGAATTGCAGTCAGCTGCGGCACCACGTTGGCGCGGCCAGCCCGGGCGTCTGGAGGTCTGGTACGCAACCCTGTCGGATCCGGTGACGCACGCGGGGCTCTGGGTCCACTACGAGATGGTGTCCCCGACCTCGACAAGCGCACGCGATCCCTACGCACATGGCTGGGTGAGCTGGTTTCCGCCCGATGGCCCACCGCACACCGAGCGTTTCGGTCCCGAGCCCGTTGGGCCAGCCGTCGGGTCGCCCTGGCTCACAGTTGCCGATACGCGAATCGCGTTGGAAGAGTTGGCCGGCCGAGCCGGGTCACTGACATGGAACCTGAGCTGGAAGGACAGCGGTGCGCCGCTGTGGACCTTCCCGCGGCCGGTGTGGGAACGCGAACTGCTGCCCGGTGCGCAGGTGGTGCTCGCTCCGACCGCACAGTTCAGCGGCTCGCTGAGCACCGGCGCCACTGCCCACCGGGCCGATGGGTGGCGCGGCGCCGTTGCCCACATCTACGGGCACGGGAACGCCAGCCGCTGGGGTTGGATCCACGCCGACCTTGGCGACGGCGACGTGCTCGAGGTGGTCACCGCGGTGTCGCGCAAAGCCGGCCTGCGCAGGCTTCCGCCAATGGCGTTCATTCGGTTCCGTATCGACGGAAAGGATTGGCCCGCAAGCGTTTTACCGTCAGTGCGGATGCGGACCAAATTGGGCCTGCGACACTGGCAGCTCAGCGGGCGTATCGGCGGTCGTCGGGTGCTGATTCGCGTCGACCAGCCCGCAGAGCGATGCGTGAGCCTGGGCTATACCGATCCCGACGGCGCCGCCGCGGTGTGCACCAACAGCGAGCTGGCCGACATTTACGTCGAGGTCGGCGACCGCCGCTGGTCGGTAATCGGCACCGGCCACGCCGAGGTCGGCCTGCGGGCCGCCGAGTAGCGTCAGCTCTCCAGTTTGTAGCCCAACCCGCGCACCGTCACCAGGTGTATCGGATTGGCCGGGTCGGCCTCGATTTTCGACCGCAGCCGCTTGACGTGTACGTCGAGGGTCTTGGTGTCACCGACATAGTCGGCGCCCCACACACGATCGATCAGCTGCCCGCGAGTCAGCACCCGTCCGCTGTTGCGCATCAGATACTCCAGCAGGTCGAACTCTTTGAGCGGCAATGTGATTGGCTCCCCGTTGACCGAGACGACGTGGCGTTCGACGTCCATTCGCACCGGTCCGGATTCCAGCACGCCGTCGGTGACCTCGGAGTCGTCGTCGCCGCGGCGACGCAGCACCGCCCGGATCCGGGCAATCAGCTCACGCGCCGAATACGGCTTGGTCACATAGTCATCCGCGCCCAACTCCAGGCCGACGACCTTGTCGATCTCGCTGTCACGCGCGGTCACCATGATCACCGGCACACTGGACCGGGATCGCAGCTGCTTGCACACGTCGGTGCCGGACATCCCCGGCAGCATCAGATCGAGCAGCACGATATCGGCGCCGGACCGGTCGAACTCGGCCAGCGCCGACGGGCCGTCGGTCACCACGGTGGCCTCGAAGCCCTCCTTGCGTAGCAGGAACGCCAGCGGATCAGCCAACGATTCTTCGTCCTCCACGATCAGGACACTGGTCACGAGCGCCACTCCTCCAAGATCAGGACACTGGTCATCGGTGTAGTTCTTCCTCTCGTCGGGGCTCTCGTTGGGGCATCTTGGGCCGGATTTCGCGCTCGGGCGCTTGGTCGGGTTGCTCGCACTCGCCGCCGTAGGCCGGGATGGACAGGGTGAACGTCGACCCGGTTCCCAGCTGGCTCCACAACCCGATCGTGCCGTTGTGATTGGCGGCGACGTGCTTGACGATGGCAAGGCCGAGTCCGGTGCCGCCGGTGGCCCGCGAGCGCGCCTTATCGGCGCGGAAGAACCGCTCGAAGACCCGCTCCTGGTCTTTGCGGGCGATACCGATGCCCCGGTCGGTGACGGCGATCTCGATGTTTTCGCCACGGCGACGGCGGCTGATGGTCACCAGCGAACCGCGTGGCGAATACGCGATCGCGTTGGACACCAGGTTGGCCAACGCGGTGACCAACAGGGCCTGCTCACCCAGCATTCGCAGGCCGCTCGGTTCGTCGGTGCAAACCGCGATATCGGCGTTGTCGGCGGGTACCTTGTGGCGTGAAATCGCTTCGGACACAACGCTATCGACGTCGACAGCGCCCATGTCCGGCAACCGCTCGGCACCCTGCAGCCTGGACAGCTCGATCAGCTCGCTGACCATGTCCCCCAGCCGGGTGGCCTCAACAAGCACCTTCTCGCCGAACCGCCGCACCGTCTCCGGGTCGTCCGCGGAGGACAGCAGAGCCTCGGCGAGCACGGACATGGCGCCGACGGGGGTCTTGAGCTCGTGGCTGACGTTGGCCACGAAGTCGCGCCTGGTGGCCTCCATCCGTGCGTATTCGGAGTGGTCGTAGACGAACACCACGGCAAAGCGCCGGTCCTCTTCGCTGAGCAACCGCGCCTGCCCGTGCACCGCCAGGCCCGATCGGCCCGGGACCAACCGCTTGCCCGGCATCAGGTCGAACTCGACGTCAGCGCCATCGCCCAGCGTCTGGCGCGCCGCCTTCCAAGCCTCGTCGTCGAGCTGACGCTCGCGTACCAGGCCGAGCTCTTTGGCCCGGCTGTTGTGATAGACCACGTCGCGGTGACGGTCCACGACGGCGGTGCCCAGCGGCATCAGCGCAACGATCCGCTCCAACATCTGCGCGACGGTGATGCCGGCCGCTTCGACGGCCACCCGCTGGCGTCGCTCCAGCGTCCGCGGCGCCAGCCGCGCTCCCGCCGTGGCACCGACGGCCAAAGCCACGAGAAACAACACCCCGGCCAGTGACAGGGCCGAGAACACAGTCACATAAAAATCCTACAAACACGGTGAACGCCAACCCAGCAGCACAAGGCCAAAAACGGACATGTCACACGCGACGAGGCAGGTGTTCGACGGCTGTTCATCTCACGTTTGCCCTTCTGCCAGGAAATACGGGTTTACCGGGCACCTTGGCTGGCCACCGCCGCCGCGCCCGCGGCAGCGGCTTCCGGATCCAGATAGCTGCCGCCGATGACCGTCGGCCGCATCTGAGCGTCCAAGTCATAGCGCAGCGGAACGCCGGTTGGGATGTTCAGGCTCACGACTTCCTCGTCGGACATGCCATCGAGGTATTTGACCAGGGCGCGCAGCGAGTTTCCATGAGCGGCGACCAGCACCGTCTTGCCGACCCTCAGATCCGGCACAATCACGTCGGTGAAGTACGGCAAGAACCGGGCCACCACGTCGGCCAGGCATTCGGTCAGCGGCCCGCCGCCGATGTCGGCATAGCGCGGATCGGTGTCCTGGCTGAACCGGCTGCCCTTCTCGATGGGCGGCGGCGGGGTGTCATAGCTGCGCCGCCACGCCATGAACTGCTCCTCGCCGTAGCGGTCCTTGATCTCGGCCTTGTCCAGTCCCTGCAGCGCGCCGTAGTGGCGTTCGTTGAGCCGCCAGCTGCGCCGTACCGGGATCCACAGCCGGTCGGCAGTGTCCAGCGCCAGGTGCGCGGTGGTGATGGCTCGGCGCAGCAGTGAGGTGTAGACCACGTCCGGCAGCAGGTTGTGCTCGACGATCAGCTCGCCGCTGCGCACAGCTTCGCCGCGGCCCTTGTCGGTTAAGTCGACGTCGACCCAGCCGGTGAACTGATTGCTCGCATTCCATTCGCTCTCGCCGTGGCGGAGCAGCACCAGCGTGGCTACCGCGTTCCCCATGGCGGCAAGTGTCTCACGGGGGCGGGCACCGACATCTGGCTAATCGTCGTCGCTTTAAGTGCTCGACGTGCCCCCGCAAGCGGGTGGGGGTACCCCCAGCCGTGCAGCGGCGAGGGGGCGTGCCCCCACGTCATCGCGCTTCGCGCTCCGCGTCGTCGTCATCGTCGATCAGGTGGGCGAACGCCTCCAAGTTCTTCAGCGATTCACCGCGCGAGACCCGCCACTCCCATTCCTTCTGGATCGACGACCGAAAACCCAACTCCAACAGCGTATTAAAGTCGCTATCCACTGCTTCGAGCACCTGCCCAAGCACCCGGTCGATCTCGGCGGCGTCCACCGATGCCAACGACATTCGGCCCACCAGGTAGATGTCGCCAACGTTGTCCAACGTGTAGGCCACGCCGTACAGGCGGCGGTTGCGTTTAAGTAGGAATCGGTAGACACCCTCGTGGTTCTCGTCGGGCTTGCGGCAGACGAACGCCTCGATGCGCACCGAGTGCTCGCCGATGCTCAGGATGGTGTTGGTCTTGAGCTTTCGTTCGCCGGGCAACTCCACGATCAGGCCCGACAACCCGCCGTGCGCGCCAGGATGCCGGGAATAGGTCAGCTTGTTGGCATCCAGCGTGTCCTCGATCACCTGCTGGACGTGGGTCACCGGCGCCGCCCCGCGATCTCCGTCGTCGGCGCGGGTCATTGGCGCCACTCCTTGATCCCGGCTTCGCCGGCATCATCGTCGTCGGCGCGGGTCATTGGCGCCACTCCTCGATCCCGGCTTCGCCGGCATCATCGTCGTCGGCGCGGGTCACGCTCTTACCCCGCGTCGCGCCGCCCAGCGCCGGGCCTGATTGCCTCGGCGCGCCGATGCCAGGTTCCGCACCGAGCGGCGGGCAGTGAACTCGCCGATCGCGCGCCGGTAGCTGGCCAGCAGCGCATCAACGGTGTTGTCCCAGGAGAACATCGCCGCGTGCTCGACCGCCGAGCGGCGCATCGCCCAGGCCTGCGGACCACTGCCGCGCAGCAACAGCTCATCGATGGCGTGCGCCCACCGGTCGATGTCGTGACCGGACACCAGCGTGCCGCTGACCCCGTCGCGCACCGCGACTGGCAATCCGCCGACCGCGGCGGCAACCACCGGGGTCCCGCAAGCCTGCGCCTCGAGGGCGACAAGACCGAAGGACTCCGAATAGCTGGGCACCGCAACCAGGTCGACGGCCTGGAACAGTCGGGCCAGGTCGTCCCGCGACTGCGGGGGCAGGAACGTCACCCGGCCAGCGATACCCAGTTCATCGGCAAGCCGAACAAGGCCGTCCGGCGCGGCCCGTCCGCTGCCCGACGGCCCGCCGGCGACAACGATGTGTACCCGCGGCAGTTTGGCTGCCGCGCGCAGCAAGATATCGGGCCCCTTCAGCGGCTGAATACGGCCGACAAACGCCACCACATCCGCGTCGGGCGGTAGCCCCAGCACGGCCCTGGCGGCGTGACGGTCGGCGGGCCGGAACACGTCCAGGTCGACGCCAGGGTGGGCGACGTCGATCCGGGCGACGTCGGCCTGGTGCAGCGAAACCAGTTGTCCGGCTTCATCTTCGGTGTTGGCGATCAACCGGTCGGCCTCGTCGACAACCTGCTGCTCGCCGACGGTGCGAAGCGGTGGCTCGGGTGTGTCACCCTCGGCCAACGCGGCGTTCTTCACCGCCGCGAGCGTGTGCGCGGTGTGCACCAACGGCACCGACCACCGGTCGCGGGCCAGCCAGCCGACCTGACCGGACAGCCAATAGTGCGAGTGCACGATGTCGTAGTAGCCGGGCTCGTGGGCGGCTTCAGCGCGCAGCACTCCGGCGGCGAATGCGCACAGCTGCGTCGGCAGATCGTATTTGTCCAGGCCTTCGAACGGCCCGGCCACCACGTTGCGCACCAACACACCGGGTGCCACCCACACGATCGGCGGATCGGTGGACGCGGTGGCCCGGGTGAAGATCTCCACCTCCACGCCCCGGCGAGCCAGATGAAGCGCGCTCTGGAGGACGTAGACGTTCATCCCACCGGCGTCCCCGATGCCCGGCTGGGCCAGCGGCGAGGTGTGCACTGCCAGCACCGCGACGCGACGCGGATCGGTCAGCTCGGAGGTGTCCAGCCGGGAGAAGTCAGTGTGGCCCACATTGTCATCTTTGCAGGACCGTTCTGACGTGCCCCGACAGCGCAGGTCAGGCGGGTGTCTCGGTGGCGACCTCGAGCGCGACCACCGGCGGCTGTGCGCGGCGCATGGCGCCAAGCGGGTCGGAGTACAGCCCGGCCAGCGACACAATGCCCGCCCCGGCCTCCTGCACTCGGTTGCCGAACGCGGTGACTCGGATGTCGCGCGGCGGCAACACCGAGCGCGCGGCGTATGCCGCCTCCACGTGCTCCACGCCCTCCGGATATTCGGTGAACGCCTGCCCGCCGACCACCAGGTCGTCGGGATTGAGCAGATCGCGCAGCAACGCGACGGCTTCACCAAGCACCCTGGCCCGCTCGGCAAGCAGGTCTTTGGCCTGCTGGTGGCCGTTGCGCGCCGCCCGCAGCAACTCGGTGACGGCTGCGCCCGACCCGCCGTTACGGGCCGGCAGGATGCGCATCCGGCGCGCCGCGGCGAGCACCGCCTCGTCGCTGACGGTGGATTCCAACAGCCCAGAACCGCCGAGCAGCTCAGATTGCACGGGCAAGTTGGCGATGGTGCCCGGCCCGCTGGCCGGACTGTGTACCCGTCCGCCAATCGACAGCGCGTAGCCCACCGTCTCGCGGGCGTAGACGTAGAGGCTGGTTGTCGAGTTGGGCGCAAACCGCCGCATACCGAGCAGCAGTTCCGCCGCGGCCATCGCGTCGACGTGGCATGCCACCGACACCGGCAGAGCCAGCGCCTCGGCGAACACCGGTCCGACTGGCGCGTCCCGCCAGCCCAGCCGGGAGTGGTCGACGTGCCCGCTGATGCCGTCGACGATGCCGCCGATTGTCACTCCGACCCACAGCGCCCGCCGTCGGTGCCACCGCCTCAGGTAGCGGCGGGCGCCGTCGGCCAACGAGGCCAGCGCCGGCCCCTGGGCGCTGCGCGGTGTCGGGGTTTCGACGGCGTCTAGGGTGCGGCCGAACAGGTCGGTGGCCACGATGCTGGTGGTTCGCGCCCCGATGTGGATGCCCAATGTCAGGAACGGCTCGTGGTTGACCTCGACCGGCACCCGGGGACGCCCGATGGCACCCGAGACTGCCAGGTCGGCGCGTTCCCGCAGGATGCCGGCGTCCAGCAGCGCGGTGACCTGGCGGTTTACCGTCGCTATGGACAGCGACGTGACCTGGGCGATGACATCGCGACCGATCGGGCCGCGTAACCGCACGGCCCGAAAGACCGACGACGCGGCTGCATCAGACAGCTGTAGTGACGGCGCGACGACGCGGTGGCGCCCCGGTGATCGCCGCCTCGCGGGTGTGGAGTGGGTGTGAGAAGAGTGGGAGGTGAGGGTGGTTGAGCGCACGTGGTGTGTCCTTGTCCGAGTTCCGATGGCGGGTCCTGGACCGCACCATCGCGAGCGCTTGGGGTTCGCTCAGGCGCGGCTAGCTGCGCGGCAACAACACGCGCAGTCCGCGAACAGACACGCGGACATGTAGCCGAACAAGGCGCTGGAGTACACACGAGGAATTTAGCACGCTTATTAGAGT
>NZ_JBAPPI010000516.1:0-4373 GCF_049280035.1 Mycobacterium sp.
CTCCTCCTGAATGGCGGCGTTGAATTCCGCGCCCAACATGATTGCGAAGCCGGCGAAGAAGGCGAACAGTAGAAACGCGATCGGTGTGGCCAGTGCGCCGTAGGTGTAGCCGGTGCCGGTGATCCACCACAGATAGATGCGCAGCCCCAGGGTGGCGATCACGAAGGCCACGCTGGCCAGTGTCGCACCGAAGATCAGCCGATGCGACGGCAGCGGTTCGGGCAAGGCCACCCGATACAGGATCACCACGGTGACGATCAGGCCGGTGAGCAACGCCGGATAGTAGCCGTAGGCCAGCACGTCCTGCAGACCGTCGGGGATGAATTCGGCGAGCTTGCGCGGCCCGCGCACCATCAGCGGGGCAGTGACGATCAAAATCAGCAGCATCACCACATACAAGAGCAGCGCGAACAGCCGTTGGCGCACCGGATGGCGCAGTGGGGTCTGGTCGTGGGCCTCGACCACCGAATCGACGAACGCGGAAATTGCCGATGATCCCGCCCACAGTGAAATCAAAAACCCGAGGGACACCACTTCACCGCGGGCACCCCGGTCGATGTCGGCAATCGTCGGTTCGATGATCTGGTGGACCACGCTCGGGGAGAAGACTTTGTTGGACATCGACACCAGGCGTTGCTCGATTCCAGCCATGGTGTCCGGCCCGAACAGTGGCGCCACGTAGGCGAGGCTGCCCAGCATTCCCAACAACAGCGGCGGCAGGGACAGCGCTGACCAGAACGCGGCCTGCGCCGACTCCGAGAAGATCGAGTCGTCCCAACTCTTGGATAGCGCCCGGCGAGTGATGCGCCAGATGTGGTGGCGCGAGGGCTTCACTGGTCTGTCACTCATGACCAGTTCAGGATTCCTGACGAATGGTCCTGCCGTCCAGACTGCCGATGGCGAGCCGCGGCTCAGGACTCCAGCGGGATCGCGTTGGCCTCGAGCACGGCAGACAGCTCGATCAGCCTGGCCTCGTGCTCGTTGGCGTGGTGCTGGCAGAAGAGGAGTTCGGCGCCGGAAGGCAGCTTGGCGCGTACACGGGCGGCAGCACCACACCGGTCGCACCGGTCAACTTTGGTTAACTCGGGAGTGGTCAAAGTCGCGTTCATGGCTACTCCTTCTGGCCGTAACTCACTGTCTCAGATATCAACGCGTTTGGCCGTCTTCACCACGCGTTTACCGGCTGTGTCGTTTCTCACTTCTGTGCGTTTGGCGCTGCGGGCAGGATGGCGCTATGAGCCACCGTCCGGCGGTGCTGGTGCACCTGTGTCCCACCGACGAGTGGTCGTCCGCCGGGACCCGGGGCGAGCTGCGACCCGAGTCGCTTACCAGCGCCGGATTCGTCCACCTTTCGACGCCCGACCAGGTGCATCTACCAGCCAACCGCCTTTACCGCGGTCGCGACGACTTGGTGCTGTTGTACATCGATCCGGCCCGTCTGGACGCACCCATTCGATGGGAACCGGGGGTGCCAACGGATCCGCAGTCGATGCTGTTCCCGCACTTATATGGCGCACTGCCGGTTGCTGCTGTGATCAGTGTCACTACCTACCGGCCCGGCGCCGACGGCAGCTTCCCGCCGGCCGGTGAATCGGCGACCGAGTAGGCGTCGGCTTCGATCTCCACCAACAACTCGGGCGCTATGAGCGCGGCTACCTCGACCATGGTGGCCGCGGGGCGGATCTCACCGAAAACCTCGGAATGCACTGCCGCGACCTCACGCCAACGGGAAATGTCGGTCACGTAGATGCGAGTGCGGACCACGTCGCTGAGCATCGCTCCCGCCTGATTGAGAGCGGCCTCGATGCGGCGCAAGGCTTCTCGAGTTTGTGCGCCGATGTCATCAGCGGGTCCCGGACCGGTTGTCCCGGCTACGGCGACGTGTGGGCCGATCCGGACCGCGCGGGAATAGCCGACGGTCGACTCGAAATCGGATCCGGACGAAATAAGGGTGCGGCTGGCCGACATTCGGCCAAGTTAGGCCAGCGGCGTCGCCGGCGCAGCCGAATTACCCGTGGCGCAACGTGAGCGGGTGCCGCCTGACGGAGCTCAGTCCAGGTAGTCGCGCAGGACCTGCGAACGGCTGGGGTGGCGCAGCTTCGACATCGTCTTCGATTCGATCTGGCGGATGCGTTCGCGGGTCACGCCGTAGACCTGGCCGATCTCGTCGAGGGTGCGGGGCTGGCCGTCGGTAAGGCCGAAGCGCAGCCGCACCACACCGGCTTCGCGCTCTGAGAGCGTCTCGAGCACCGACTGCAGCTGGTCTTGCAGCAGCGTGAACGACACGGCGTCGACGGCGACCACCGCTTCGCTGTCCTCGATGAAGTCGCCGAGCTGGCTATCACCCTCATCACCGATGGTCTGATCCAGTGAGATCGGCTCGCGGGCGTACTGCTGGATCTCCAGCACCTTCTCCGGGGTGATGTCCATTTCTTTGGCCAGTTCTTCAGGCGTGGGCTCTCGGCCCAGATCCTGCAGCAGCTCGCGCTGAATACGGCCCAGCTTGTTGATCACCTCGACCATGTGCACCGGGATGCGGATGGTGCGGGCCTGGTCGGCCATCGCGCGGGTGATCGCCTGGCGGATCCACCAGGTCGCGTAGGTGGAGAACTTGTAACCCTTGGTGTAGTCGAACTTTTCCACCGCGCGGATCAGGCCCAGGTTCCCTTCCTGGATCAGGTCGAGAAACGCCATGCCGCGGCCGGTGTAGCGCTTGGCGAGCGAAACCACAAGCCGCAGGTTGGCTTCCAGCAGATGGTTTTTCGCGCGGTCGCCATCGCGACAGATCCACGACATGTCACGACGCTGGGCGGCGGGCAACTTCTCGCCGCGATCGCTCAGCTCGACCATCAGTTGCGTGGCGTACAGGCCGGCCTCGATCCGCTTGGCCAGCTCCACCTCTTCTTCGGCGTTGAGCAGCGCCACCTTGCCGATCTGCTTGAGGTAAGCCCGGACCGAGTCCGCCGATGCGGTGAGCTCGGCGTCCTTACGGGCTTGGCGCAACGCCTCAGACTCGTCTTCATCCCAGACGAAATCGCCTGAGGCTTTGTCTTTTTCACTCGGCTCGACGATCTCTTCTTCCTCGACTGTGGCTGCGTCGGCGGCCTTGGCTGGGGTAGCTTCGGCATCTTCTTCGGTGTCGGCCGCGTCGCCCTCGGACGCCTCAACCTCGAGGTCCTCCAGGTTCAGCTCTTCCTCGAGGTCGATTTCCTCGACGGGCTCAGCCTCGATGTCGGGCTCACCGTCGAGCTCGTCGATTTCTTCTTCGGTGTCGAGCTCATCTGCCACGACCTCGACATCTTTAGGAGCCTCTTTTGACGACGTCGCCTTCTTGGCGCGGCCCCGGACCGGCTCGGACTTGGCGGCAGCGCCCTTAGTGGCAGTGCGCGCCTTAGCCGGTGCGGCCTTGACGGACTTCGCCGGTGCTTTCGCGGCGCGCGTCGCCGTCTTAGCCGCTGCCTTTGTTGGCGCCTTGGTGGCCCGTCGTGCGGTGGCCGAGCCATTGGACGACTTGGCCGTCGACCCTTTTGCCCCAGCGGCGGCGGAAGACTTGGCGGCGGTACGCCTCACCGGCTGCTCGGCTGCCGGTCGTGCTTTGGTCGCTGCCACGTAAACCCCTTCGGTAGGACCCACTTCCGGTGCTCTAGGGCATGCTCAACCGGAAAATATCGGCTATGTCGAATGTCGGCGTCGATTATCAGTCTGGATATTCGCCGCTCTCGCTCAGGCGGCTGCCGGAGACCATTGTAACGACAGCTCAGCAATACCCCGGCCTGAGCGCGCAAATTCAGTGCGTCACGTCGCTGGTCGACGCCATCGCCGCGCCGACGATTCCCGCGCTGTTCTGCAGGGTGGCGGCAACTACCGGAGTGCGGTTCTTAAGCAGGGGCACCCATTTGTCGGCTTTGCGGCTGATCCCGCCGCCGGCGATGAACAGCTCCGGGCACATCGCGTTCTCGATAGCGACCAGTACCTTCGTCACCTGCTTCGCCCACTTTTCGTAGCTCCAGCCGCGGTTGTCCCTGACCGATGACGCGGCACGATGTTCAGCTTCTTTACCGCCGACCTCGAGGTGCCCGAACTCGGTGTTGGGCAGCAAAATCCCGTTGTGAATGACCGCCGACCCGATTCCGGTTCCGAATGTGAGCAGCACCACCACGCCGGTGGTGTCTTTGCCCGCCCCGTAGCGCTCTTCAGCCAGCCCCGCCGCGTCGGCGTCGTTGAGAACCACGATCTGCTGGCCGCCCAATTCGGAGCTGATGACGTCGCTGGCGTTTGTGCCGATCCAGGCCTTGTCGACGTTGGCCGCGGTTCGGACGATGCCGTGCGTGACGACACCGGGATAGGTCACCCCGAGCGGGCCGGTCCAGCCG
>NZ_JBAPPI010000517.1:0-3730 GCF_049280035.1 Mycobacterium sp.
CTGCAATCCGCGGTCGGTTTGGATGTGAACGGCGCGCCAGTTCGCTTCGACGATGCGTCCGCGCGCCTCTGGGGTGTCCAGCCAGTCGCCGATCCGGAAGGGTTGCTCGAACAACATGAACAAGCCCGACACGATCTGGCCGACGGAATTCTGGAGCATCAGGCCGATGACCACCGAGGTAACGCCGAACGCGGTGAACAAGCCACCGACACGCACTCCCCAGATGTCGGAGAAGATCAGCGCCAGTCCTACCGCGATCAGCAAAAGCCGTGTTGCGTCGCGAAATATCGTCGGTACCCGCTGGCGCCAAGAGCCCTGCGGAGCGCCCTCAAACACCGTGGCGTTCAGCCCGGACAACACCAGCACCAGCACTAAAAAGCCGAATACCGTCGCGAGTACCCGCACCGGGGCGAACTGGGCCGGCACCTGCGCCACCTTGACCAACAGCAGCAGTAGCGCGGTCAAGGGCACCACATAGTTGCGTAGCAGGTTGACCGGTCGGGCCAGAGCGCTGTGCCTGCGGGCGAGCACCTGGTGCAATTCGGTCAGACCGATCAGCGTGAGGGGCAGTCCGACGATTAGCCCGGCGGCCCAGTAAAGCCAGTCTGGCTCAATGAATTTCACTTACGCTCCGCCAATCGCCAGATCGGCTGCGCCACGCCGCCCACCGTAATGCTGCCTGCGGGCGTGAACTGCCGAATGTCATGCATCACCTCGTATACCTCGGAGGTGACATAGATTCCCGACTCCGTTGCACCGCTACGCATTTGGTACGCCAGATTGACCGCGGCGCCCCACATGTCATAGATGACGCTGGTGCGGCCGACCAGTCCACTGATGACGTCGCCGGTGTTAACGCCGGCCCGAAGACTCAGGTGGTGGCCCGTCCGGCTGTTGAACCGCTCGATAATGCGCTGCATCTCCACGGCGAAGTCGATGGTTCTGGGCACGCTGTCCAGCCGCGGAACATTCAAACCGGTGCTGGCGAGATACCCGTTGTGTACGGTGCGAATCGGCTCGACGCCAAGGGTTTCCGCTGCCGAATCGAGTTCCCGGACCAGCTCGTCGATAATCTCGACCAATTCGTCACCGGACAGGTCGTCGGAGATCTCGTCGAGGCCGACGATGTCGGCGAAGATGACAGTGACGTCCTGGTGCTCTTGCGAGATGGTCTGTTCGCCTTCACGGTAGCGCCGCACGACCGGCTCGGGCATCAACGACAGCAGCAGACGGTCGTTTTCCCTGTGCTGTTCGGTAAGCAGCTCATCTTTGATCTCCAGATTCCGGCTCATCTCGTTGAAAGCGACAGTGAGATCTCCGATCTCGTCACGCGATGTCACCGGTATCGCGATGTCATAATTCCCGGCGCTGATCTCCTGCGCGCCGGTCTGGAGCCGCCGGAGCGGCCGCACGAATATCTGGGCGACCAGCATTGCCGCCACGCAGATGACGAAAACCATCGTCGCGACGGTCAATATCAGCGTCCGGGTGAATGATTTGATCCGGGCGTAGGCTTCGGCGGTGTCCCTGGTCGCCACGATCGACCAACGCAGGTCCGAATTCGGCACTGATAACGGCGCGTAGGCCGCCAGTTCCTTGTCTCCTAAGTAGCCGGTATCGATAACCGTTCCGCTCTGCCCGCGGTCGGCGGCGCGAACAGCTGCGGTCGCGACGGGCTGGACCAGCGTCGTGCCGTGCCACCTGATCGCTTTTTCGACAACGTCGGGTGGGGTGCCTGCCGCCACGGCCTCGCGCTGGTATTTCTTGGGGTCCTCCAAGAATAACCGCGAATCAGAACGCATCAAGTCGTCCGGACCGGCCAGATACGTCTCCCCGGTCTCTCCCATGCCGACGGCTTTCCAGTGCTTGTCGGCAGTCATGACCTGGTTGACTTTCGAGATGGGTAACGGCAGCGCCAGCACTCCCGCCGTCTTGCCCGCCGCAGTGATCGGCGACACCAGCCATGCGACCGGCGCCCCGATTGCAGCCTGGAACGGGTGGAAGTCGGTGATCCACACGAAGTCCACTGAGTCGGCGGCCATTGCCTTTTCATAAGCGCCGCGCAGGTTGGACTCCCGATACGGACCGGTCAGGATATTGGTGCCCAGCGCGGCGCCCTTGTTAACGCTGTAGACCAGGTTGCCCCGAGTGTCGAGCAACATTGCGTCACGGTATTCGAAGCGAGTCGCGATCTCGCGAAAGTAGTTGTTGAATCGGGCATTCGCGGCCGACCATGCGCTGCCGTCGCCGGGGTCGTCGGGGGTGGTTGAAGTGCCGAACGACGGGATGGTGTAGTGAACCTGAAGATACTTCTGCGCGTTGCTGTCCGGCAGCACCGCGTTGAGGCTTAACTCATCGCCGGTCGCCCGCTGGATCGGTTTGATCAGCTTGTCGTTGTAGAAGTTCACCAGCGACTGCTGTTGGCCCGGGTCGATCGTCGCGTTGGCGAGTTCGTCGAAGCCCGCGGTGAACGCCTGCACCGCCTCGACGGCGGTCGACCCGCTGCTGTATACGGCCAGCGAATTCGTCAGGTCCGCGAACAGCATCTCTATTGCCCGCTTCTGTGCCTCACGCGACTGGACCGCTCGTTCTTCGGCGGCGGGCAACAGGGCGTGACGTCCTGCTATGTACTCGACGACGCAGATCACCGCCAACGACGCAAGGCTGGATACCAGTAGCATCACCATGATCTTGGACTGAATGCTGAGCCGGGATAGCGGCCGTGGGTGTCGCCTACCCTTGCCGGCCGGGACCGTTTGCTCTTCCGGCACCGGATCAGTTGAGCGCCGCAGCGTCAATCGGCTTCCTTTCGCTGTCGGGCGGAAAAAGCCCAGATCACGCAGCAGCGTAACGCGAACGATGTACCGAAATTGGATTTGCCGAAAACCGTTATCAACGCGCCATTGTGCAACCGAGCGCGACTCCATACCGTCGGCGGAGTGACACGCGTATGCGTGGTGGGCAGCGTGAATATGGACATCGGGTTCGACGTCGACACACTGCCGCACCCGGGCGAGACGGTGCTGGCGGCGTCGTTCCGATCGACACCTGGTGGCAAGGGCGCCAATCAGGCGGTGGCGGCTGCGCGTGCCGGAGCACGTGTGCAGTTCGTCGGAGCCGTGGGTGACGATCCGGCGGCGGCAGCGCTGCGCGAGCACCTGACCGCGAACGGCGTGGGCACCGACGGGCTCATCACTTTGCCCGGCCCCAGCGGCAGCGCAGTCGTCGTGGTCGACTCGGCCGGTGAGAACCTCATTGTCGTCGCGCCGGGCGCCAACGGTCGCCTGATGCCGGACTCCCCCGCGCTGCGCAGGTCCGTCGCCGATTGCGATGTGCTGTTGCTGCAGTTGGAGATACCGGTCACGACGGCCACAGCAGCTGCCCGCGAGGCGCATTCGGCCGGAGCGACCGTCATCCTCAACGCCTCACCGTCCGGCGCCGATCCAGCCGAGCTGGCTGAGCTGGCTGAGGAGACGGATGTGGTGGTGGTCAACGAAGCCGAAGCCGCACAATGGGTTTGGCCGGTCCCGCATCGAGTGATCACCCAAGGCGGCCGCGGCGCCAGCTATGTCGGCGGCGGAGAGGAGCTCACTGTCGCGCCACCGGCCGTAAAGGTCGTCGACACCTCCGGCGCCGGCGACGTGTTCGCCGGCGTGCTCGCCGCGGGCTGGTCGAACGGGCACGACCACGCGTTGCGCCGGGCTTGCGCCGCTGGCGCGCTGGCGACACT
>NZ_JBAPPI010000518.1:0-1506 GCF_049280035.1 Mycobacterium sp.
GTCCAGGGCAGGCGCCTCGGCGGTCGGCGGATGCGACAGCGGAAACCACTGCTCGTAGTCCTCTGGGGACTTCCCGGTGGTAAAGGGCTTACGTTTCTGCAATATCGGTCCAGTAGACAGCGACTCCATGCCGCCGGCCAGAATTGCGCGGCTCATGCCGGCCGCGATCTGCCCCGCGCCCACGGCGATCGCCGAGAGGCTTGACGCGCACTGGCGGTTGACGGCCAGGCCGGGAATCCCGGTCAGGCCGAGGTCCACCGCGACGTAGCGGGCAGTGTCGCCGCCGCCTTGCAGGCTCTCGGCCAGTACCAGGTCGTCGAACTCCGCCGCGTCGAGGCCGGACCGATCCACGACCGCCGCGACCACGGGCTTGGCGAGCTCGGTCGCGGGCACGTTGGCCAGCGTGCCCTTGCGCGCCGTTCCGATCGGTGTGCGGGCCGCTGCGACAATTGCTGCGCGGGACTTGGTGCTGGCCATTGTGTCTCCCAAGATCGTCAGGGGTGACGGGCTGGTTGCCCGATGAGCGAGGCCAGTCTATACCGTTAAATAGATATCGATAGATCCGGTCAGGGTGACGTTGGGAGCAACCCGTGAAGGTGATCAAGTCCGTGGACGATGCGCTCGCGACGATCGGTGAGGAACTCGGCGTCAGCCGGTGGGTGGACATCGACCAGAGTCGGATCGACGCTTTCGCCGACGTCACGATGGATCACCAGTGGATCCACGTCGACGTCGAAAAGGCCAAGGCCGAAAGCCCTTACGGCGCGACGATCGCGCACGGCTTCCTCACGCTCTCACTCATCCCCGGCGTGAGCAAGGACAACTATCGCGTCGAGAACGCGAAGATGGGCATCAACTACGGCCTGAACAAGGTGCGGTTCCTGTCCGCGGTCACCGCGGGCAGCCGCATCCGGGTCAGGTCCGAACTTGCGGACGCCGCCAAGGTCGCCGACGACACGGTGAACCTGACCGTGCGTCACACCGTGGAGATCGACGGTGTCGAAAAACCGGCCGCGGTGGCTGAGCTGATCGCTAGGTTCGTCTGGTGACTGGCGGTCCGTTCGACGGAAAGGCCGTCCTGACCGGGGCGGGCAAGTCGCAGGTCGGCCGGCGGCTGGGCCGAACGGGATTGGACCTCACGCTCGAGGCGGTGCTGCGGGCGATCTCGGATGCCGGGCTGAGCGTTGACGACATCGATGGGATCGCCAGCTACCCGGGACCGGGCGTGCCCGATCCCGGGTTTTCCGGGGCCACCGTCCAGGAGGTCCGCAACGCACTCGGACTACGCTCCCGCTGGTACGTCTCGGCGCTGGAGACCGCGGGCCAGATCGGCCCGGTGATTGAGGCGTGCATGGCGGTTAGTCTCCGGCTGGCCAACCACGTCGTCGTCTATCGGTCGGTGTGGGAGTCCACCGCCGCGCAGCAGGCCGGCGGCGGCCGCGCGTCGGTGCTCTTCGGCGGCGGCGAATTGCCCCCACACCTGGAGTGGACGGCGCCCTTTGGCGC
>NZ_JBAPPI010000519.1:0-3454 GCF_049280035.1 Mycobacterium sp.
GCATAGGCGCCGATCGCTGCCAGCGCCAACTGGTTCACCCGCTGGGTCGTCGCACCGATCAGCACGTCCTGCTCAGCCACCGCGACATCGGTAAACGTGACCACGTACTCGTCGGATCCGTTGGACGTCGGCGTCTTCGCCACATGTAGGCCCTCGGCCTTCGGTGACACCAAGACGACAGCGCTGTCGGCAGTGACGATCATCCACTCTGCGTTTTCGGCATATTCGACACCGACTTTGGTGCCGGACAGTCGACTGTGCACGAAGGTCGTCGCCGGACGCTCCGGCAGCGCCGTGCCGGGTTCATTGAGCGCCGCGGTCAGCAGCGTGCCCTTGGCCAGGCCGGCGAGGTAGCGGTCCTGCTGCTCATCGGTGGCCAAATCCAGCAGCGGGACAGCACCCAACCCGAGGGTCGCCAGCGCCGGGCCGACCAAGCCGTGGCGACCGATCTCGGTCAGCGCCGTCGCGATCTCGGGCAGGCCGACGCCGTCGCCGCCCAGCCGCTCGGGCACCGGCAGCGCCGTCACGCCGCCCGCTACCAATGCTTCCCAGGTGTTATCCCGGTCTAGCGCCGACGTGACCACGTCGGCAACCGCCTGCTGCGCCGGGTCTGGCGTGAAGTCCATTAGTGCGCCACCGGGCTGGGGGTACCTCCCGCTTGCGGGGGATTGCCGGTGTAGTCGACCTGCCAGTGCTTGATGCCGTTGAGCCAACCCGACCGCAGCCGCTCGGGCGCCGAGATCGGTTTGAGGTCCGGCATATTGTCGGCGACCGCGTTGAAGATCAGGTTGATCGTCATCTTGGCCAGGTTAGCGCCGATGCAGTAGTGGGCGCCGGTGCCGCCGAATCCCACGTGCGGGTTGGGATCGCGCAGGATGTTGAATTTGTACGGGTCCTCGAAGACCTCTTCATCGAAGTTGGCCGACCGGTAGAACATGATCACCCGCTGGCCCTTCTTGATCGGCACACCGGACAACTCGTAGTCCTCCAGCGCGGTGCGCTGGAACGAGGTGACCGGGGTGGCCCAGCGCACGATCTCGTCGGCGGCGGTTTCCGGGCGCTCTTTTTTGTAGAGCTCCCACTGGTCGGGATGGTCGGCGAAGGCCATCATGCCTTGGGTGATGGAGTTGCGGGTGGTCTCGTTACCGGCAACCGCGAGCATCACCACGAAAAACCCGAACTCGTCGTCGGAGAGCTTCTCCCCGTCGATGTCGGCCTCGATCAGCTGGGTCACGATGTCATCGCCGGGGTTCTTGGCCCTTTCCTCGGCCAGCTTCATCGCGTACATGATCAACTCCACGGAAGTGGCCTTGGCATCGATGTCGGCGTATTCCGGGTCGTCGTTGCCGGTCATTTCGTTCGACCAGCGGAACAGCTTGTCGCGGTCTTCCTGCGGCACACCCAGAAGCCCCGCGATCGCTTGCAGCGGCAGTTCGCAGGACACCTGCTCGACGAAGTCGCCGGATCCTTGGGCGGCCGCCGCTTTCGCGATGTTCTGGGCACGCTCGTGCAGCTCGTCGTGCAGGCGCCCGACGGCGCGGGGCGTGAAGCCGCGGGAGATGATCTTGCGCAATCGGGTGTGGTGCGGGGCGTCCATGTTCAGCATCACAGCCCGTTGGACGTCGATGTCCTCACGAGCGATGTCGTTGTTGAACCGCGGGATCACCCCGTTCTCGGAACTAGAGAATATGTCGCTGCGCCGCGACACCTCCTTGACGTCGTTGAGTTTGGTGATGGCCCAGAAGCCACCGTCGTGGAAGCCGCCGCCGCTGCCCGGCGCCTGTTCGTTCCACCAGATCGGCGCGGAGGACCGCAGCTCGGCGAACTCCTCCATCGGCAGCCGCTCGGTATAGATGTCCGGGTCGGTGAAGTCGAAGCCGGGTGGCAGATTGGGGGTAGGCATCAGTGCGCTCCTCAATGCAACGTGTTCTAGTGCCAGTAAAACATGCCTTCACCGCAGACCAAAAGGCGCGCACGCATCGTCGCTTGTCAGGGTAATGAAACGTGTTCTAGCCTGACCTCATGGGTAACCCGGTAATTGTTGAAGCCACTCGCAGCCCCATCGGCAAGCGCGCCGGATGGTTGTCCGGGCTGCACGCCACCGAGCTGCTGGGCTCCGTGCAGAAGGCGCTTGTGCAGAAGGCCGGTATCGACGCCGGCGACGTCGAGCAGCTCATCGGCGGCTGCGTGACGCAGTACGCGGAGCAGTCCAACAACATCACTCGGACCGCGTGGCTGACCCTGGGTTTGCCCGAGCACGTCGGCGCCACCACCGTCGACTGCCAGTGCGGCAGCGGCCAGCAGGCCAACCACCTGATCGCGGGCCTGATCGCGGCCGGCGCCATCGATATCGGCATCGCCTGCGGGATCGAGGCGATGAGCCGCGTCGGGCTGGGCGCCAACGCCGGTCCCGACCGCAACTGGCGCGCGGAGTCCTGGGACATCGATCTGCCCGACCAGTTCACCGCCGCCGAGCGCATCGCCAAGCGCCGCGGCATCACCCGCGAGGACATCGACGAGTTCGGGTTGGCATCCCAGCAGCACGCCAAGCGGGCCTGGGATGAGGGCCGCTTCGACCGGGAGATCTCACCGATCGAGGCGCCGGTGCTCGACGAGCGGAAGCAACCCACCAGCGAGCGCCACATGGTGAGCCGTGACCAGGGTCTGCGGGAAACCACGCTGGAGGGCTTGAGCCAGCTCAAGCCGGTGCTCGATGGCGGCATCCACACTGCGGGCACGTCGTCGCAGATCTCCGATGGCGCGGCGGCGGTGTTGTGGATGGACGAGGACAAGGCCAAAGCGCTGGGTCTGCGCCCACGGGCGCGGATTGTCAGCCAGGCGCTGGTCGGCGCCGAGCCCTATTACCACCTGGACGGCCCGGTGCAGTCCACCGCGAAGGTCCTCGAGAAAGCCGGCATGAAGATGGGCGACATCGACATCGTCGAGATCAACGAGGCGTTCGCATCCGTGGTGCTGTCCTGGGCGCGGGTGCACAACGCCGAGATGGCTCGGGTCAACGTCAACGGCGGCGCGATCGCGCTGGGGCATCCGGTGGGTTGCACCGGCAGCCGGCTGTTCACCACCGCCCTGCACGAGCTGGAGCGCTCGGATCAGAGCACGGCGCTGATCACCATGTGTGCCGGCGGCGCGCTGTCGACGGGCACCATCATCGAGCGCATCTAGGCCCGGCGACGATGCAGAGCGCGAAGCGCGATGAGGAGGAGGCGGGCAATCAGGTGATGGGCGTTTCCGACGACGACCGCATCGCCGCGGCCCAGTCCTACATCGACGCACTGGTCAGCCACAACGGCGACGCGGTCCCGTTCGCGCCGAACTGCATTCGGATCGAGCAGGGCATCAGGACCGGGTTATCCGGAAACCACTTGCGGCGCAGCCTGAATCGCGGACCGCAGTACCGCGTCATCGCGGCGGCCACCACGCCGGAGTACACGGT
>NZ_JBAPPI010000520.1:0-2832 GCF_049280035.1 Mycobacterium sp.
CTGCAATAGCTGCTGGAAGGCAGAATCGACATTCTCAGCATTAATAATGGGCCAATTTATCATTTGCTAAGCATTATGTCTTAGCGTCTTTGGTGTCAGTCCCCCAGATGACACAAGGAGCAAACGAAATGTCGATCTCACTTTCCTCGGCCCGTAGCCTGGCAGTTGGTGCGGTTGGCGCAAGCGCGGTGGCCGGCGCGATGGTGTTCGGTGCCCTCCCCGCGGCTAACGCTGCCCCAATGCCCGCCCCGGTGCCGGTGTTCTTGCATCACCAGGACCGCGACGACCACCACGGCAAGAAAGACCGCGACGACCACCACGGCAAGAAAGACCGCGACGACCGCCACGGCAAGCACGACCGCGACGACCACTTCGGGCGTCATGACCGCGACGACTTCCGCGGTTGGTGGTGGTGAGCCGATCCGCCAGGGGGGAGCACCGGCTAGCCTCGCCCGTCGACTGACGAGGCTAGTCGGCCCCCTAAGCCAATCCACGCCGATCTGATTACACCGTCAGGTCGGCGTGGATTTTTTTGTGCGGGCCTACGGGTCGCGCGGCAGCCCCAGCAGACGCTCGGCGATGATGTTGAGCTGTACCTCCGAGGTGCCGCCGTAGATGGTGGTGGCGCGGCTGGCCAGCAGGTACTCATCCCACTTGCCGGCCGGTGTGTCCGGGTCGCCGATCGCGGCGTCGGCGCCGAACGAGGCCACCCCGAACTCCGCGTAGCCCTGCCCGGTGCGCATCGACAACAGCTTGGAGATGGCCGCCGACGGCATCGCGTCGCCGCCGGCCAGCGTCAACAACGTGGAGCGCATGTTGAGCACCTTGGCGGCGTGGCCCTCGGCGATCAGCTGTCCGGCGCGGTTTTGGGCGATCTGGTCGAACTGCCCGTCGCGAATGAATTCGACGAACTGCTCGAGGTTAGCCAAGAACGGTGCCTCGCTGCTGCCGATCGACACCCGTTCGGCGGTAAGCGTGTTCCGGCTGACCTCCCAGCCCCGGTTGACCTCGCCGAGCACCAACTCGTCGGGCACGAACACGTCGTCGATGAACACGGTGTTGAACATCGCGCCGCCGGTGAGCTCACGCAGCGGCTTCACTTCCACGCCCTCGCTGCTCATATCCAGCAGGAAGTAACTAATGCCTTGATGTTTAGGCGCGCTCGGGTCCGTCCTGGCCAGCAGCGCGCCCCACTGCGAGAACTGCGCCGCGGTGGTCCAGATCTTCTGCCCGCTGATACGCCAGCCGCCGTCGACCTTGGTCGCCTTGGTGCTCAGCCCGGCCAGGTCGGATCCGGCACCCGGCTCGGAGAACAGCTGGCACCAGATCATCTCGCCGCGGAACGTCGGCGGCAGGAAACGTTGTTTCTGCTCGTCGGTGCCGAAGGCCACGATCGACGGCACGATCCACGCCGCGATGCCGACCGTCGGCCGCCGCACCCGCCCGGTGCTGAACTCCTGGGCGATGATGATCTGCTCGACGGGATTGGCCGCCCGCCCCCAGGGCTTGGGCAGATACGGCAGTACCCACCCGCCCTCGGCGATGGCGGTGGTGCGGTCTTCGCGGGGCATCTCCTTGAGCGCGGCGACCTCGGCGCGAATATCCGCCCGCAGTTTCTCGGTATCGGGGTCCAGGTCGATGTTGATCTCGCGCATCCCGGTGCCGGTCGCGGTGTCGACCACCCGCTGCGGATACTCCGACTTGCGGCCGAAGCTGGCGGCCAGCATCAGCGCGCGGCGGTAGTAAACGTTCGTGTCGTGTTCCCAGGTGTAGCCGATACCGCCGTGGACCTGGATGCAATCCTGCGTGCAGCGCTGCGCGGCCGCCGGCGCCAACGTCGCCGCCACCGCCGCGGCGAACTCGACCGCTGAACTAGCCCCGGTACCCTCGGGCTCCCAGCCGTTTTCGCTGGCCTCGTCGACGGCGCGGGCCGCGTCCCACACGGCGGCGGTGGCCCGTTCGGTGTCGGCGATCATCTCGGCGCACTTGTGCTTGACGGCTTGGAACTGACCGATCGGCCTGCCGAACTGCTCACGGATCTTCGCGTATTCCGCGGCGGTATCGGTGGCCCACCGCGCGACGCCGACGGCCTCGGCCGACAGCAGCGTGGAAATCAGCGCATGCGCGGTGACCACGCTGAGATTGCTCAGCACCGCATCGTCGCCGACCTCGACGGCGTTGGCCCGCACATGCGCGATCGGCCGCAGCGGGTCGACGCTCTTCACCGGCTCGATCTCGAGTTGATCGGCGCGTAGCACCACCCACTCTTCACCGCTGTCGATCGCCACCGGCAACACCAGCACCGACGCCTCGCCGGCCGCAGGCACCCCTCGGAGTTCGCCGCGGATCACCAACGCCTCGTCTTTTGGGCCGTGCCGCGTGGCGGTCAGCCCGGAATCCAGGGCGTAAGCGGCGATCGCCGCCCCGGAAGCCAGGTCGTTGAGCACTTTGGCGTCCGGGTCGTGCGCTGAGATCAGCGCACTGGCGATCGCCGACGGCACGAACGGGCCGGGCACCGCCCCGTGGCCGAACTCGGCGAGCACCACGGCAAGCTCGAGGATGCCGAAACCCTGGCCGCCAACCGATTCGGCCAAATGCACGCCATGCAGGCCTTGTTCGGCCGCGGCCTGCCAGTACGTCGGTGGGTTGTCGATCGGTGTTTCCAGCGCGGCGTGCAAAACCTCCGACGGCGCTACCCGCGCCACCAGGGATCGCACCGAATCGGCCAGGTCTTGATGCTCAGGAGTTATTGCGATCGGCATTGGTCGCCTTCCGTCGGGTCTTCTTCCGCCAATCTAATAACCGGTCGGTTGGTTGACGACATGGGCTAGC
>NZ_JBAPPI010000521.1:0-3351 GCF_049280035.1 Mycobacterium sp.
CCCAGCGTGCCCCCGTCGTTGTGCTCGACGATGTAAATCACGCTGCGGCGAAATGTCGGCTCGAGCAGATCGGTGTTAGCCAGCAGCAAAGTACCCGCTCGCACACGATGCGCGGCGGGGGCAATAAAGTCCTCCGGGTCTTCGGGCTGCGCCACGGCTCCATCATCGCATCCGCGCGGGGCCGCTGTGGTGAACAAGCAGGGCCCTCCACGATATTTGTACTGTTGTTAACAGGGGCCTGATGCCCGGGCTGTGTCGTTTCGGGTAGCCGGGCCCCATGGGGAAGTAGGTTCAGTGACCCGCACGCGCGCACCCGTCGCCGTCTGGCGCTCGGTGCGCGGCTTGCCCGACTTCTACCGGCTGCTAGAACTGCGTACCGCAAGCCAGTTCGGCGACGGGCTTTTCCAGGCAGGCCTGGCCGGAGCGCTGCTGTTCAACCCCGAGCGGGCCGCGCGGCCGATGGCGATCGCCGGTGCCTTCGCGGTGCTGTTCTTGCCGTACTCATTGCTCGGTCCGTTCGCCGGCGCGTTGATGGACCGCTGGGACCGTCGGCTGGTGCTGGTCGGTGCCAACCTGGGCCGGCTGGTGTCGGTGGCTCTGGTCGGAGTCTGCCTGGCCGTCGGTGCCGGCAACGTGCTGGTGCTGTGCGGTGCGCTGGTTGTCAACGGCCTGGGCCGTTTCGTGTCCTCCGGCTTGTCCGCCGCCCTGCCCCATGTGGTCCCCCGCGAGCAGGTCGTCACGATGAACTCGCTCGCGTCGGCGACCGGTGCGATCGCCGCGTTCGTCGGCGCCAACTTCATGCTGGTGCCCCGCACCTTCTTCGGTTCCGGCGACCACGGGGCCGCGTCGATCATCTTACTGGTCACCATCCCGCAGCTGATCGCTCTGCTGCTGTCGCTGCGATTCGGTGCCCACGTGCTCGGTCCCGACGACACCCGGCGGGCGATCCACGGATCGGTCCTCTATGCGGTGATCACCGGCTGGATGCACGGCATCCGCACGGTGCTGAACCGTCCCACCGTCGCCGCCACCCTGTCCGGGTTGGCATCGCATCGGATGGTGTTCGGCGTCAACACCCTGGTGGTGCTGCTGCTGGTGCGCAGCGGCGGTGCCGCAGCTGTCGGCGCGCTGGGCGGTGCGATGTTGTTCCTGGCCGCCACCGGGACCGGGTCCTTTCTGGCCAACGTGGTGACCCCGCCCGCGGTGCGCCGCTGGGGCCGCTACGCCACTGCCAACGGAGCATTGGCGATCGCCGCGACGATCCAGATCGCCGGGGCTGGTCTGCAGCTGGCGGTCATGGTGGCGTGTGGGTTCTTCCTCGGCGCGGCGGGCCAGGTACTCAAGCTGTGCGCCGACACGGCCATTCAGATCGATGTGGACGACGCGCTGCGCGGACACGTGTTCGCCGTGCAGGATTCGCTGTTTTGGGTGGCGTTCATCGGCGCAATCACCGTCGCGGCGACCGTCATTCCGCATAACGGCCACTCCCCCGTACTGATACTGGCCGGGACCGGGCTCTACCTGTGCGGGCTGGCCGCCCACAGCATCGTCGGCCGCGGCCAGCTGGCTTAAAGTACACAGATGGCCGGTCTGCAACAGTTCGTTGACGATCTGCGCGCCGAAAGTGATGAGCTCGATACGCTGGTCGCGCCGCTGACCGCGGATCGCTGGGCGGAATCGACGCCCGCCGCGGGTTGGACCATTGCGCATCAGATCGGGCATCTGTTGTGGACCGACCGCGTTGCGCTGACCGCGGTCACCGACGAGCCGGCCTTCGCCGGGCTGCTGGAAATCGCTGCGGCCGACCCGATCGGCTTCGTTGACGCGGGGGCCGACGAGCTCGCCGCATCGGTGCCTGCCGAGTTGCTCGCCGACTGGCAGGCCACCCGCGCGGGGTTGCACGACGCGCTGCTGATGGTTCCCGACGGCCGCAAGCTGCCGTGGTTCGGACCGCCGATGAGTGCTTCGTCGATGGCGACGGCGAGACTGATGGAGACCTGGGCACACGGACTCGACGTCGCCGACACCCTGGGCGTCACCCGGGCGCCGACTGCCCGGCTGCGTTCCATTGCCCACATCGGGGTGCGCACCCGCGACTACGCCTTCGCCGTCAACGGGTTGCCCCCGCCCCCCGAGCCGTTTCTAGTCGACCTGCGCGCCCCCGACGGCAGCACCTGGTCGTGGGGATCGCCGGACGCCGCACAGCGAGTCACCGGCGACGCCGAGGACTTTTGTTTTCTGGTCACCCAGCGGCGGGCGCTGCGCGATCTTGACGTGACGGCCGAGGGGGACGACGCGCAGCGCTGGCTGCAGATCGCCCAGGCCTTCGCCGGCCCGCCGGGTCCCGGGCGATGAGCGCGCGCAGCGCGCGAAGAGAGACGGGACCCATCAGCAGAAGTCCCGGGCGATGAGCGCGCGCAGCGCGCGAAGGCTCGCCGCTCGACATGACTGAAGCCGTGCCGATGCTGCCGCGGGAGCTGACCGAAGGGCTCACCGACGAGGTCCGCAACGTCCCGGCGCCGCCCCACGCCGGTGTTGCCCGAGCCGTACGCGCTTCGTCTCGCCGACCCGGACGCCGACGCGGAAATGATCTCGGAGTCGATGCAGCTGCCCCACCTGGTCGAGGCATGGGAGTCGGCTTGGCCGGCGTCACGTTGGCGGCAGTACTTGCGCGCCCAGCTCAATGGCAACTATTCCCGTCCGCGGTTGGCAGTTTGCACGGCGAAGATGGCGGCTATTTCGAGGTGTACCGCGCGGCAAAGGATTCCATCGCAACCCGGTATCAAGCGGACCTATACGACATCGGGCTACACGCGGCCATCGCCGAGTTGACTCTCGTGAATAAGGGTCTCGGTAGATTGCTGCTGCCGCATGTTGTCACCAGTGTCTTCGAGGCCGAACCACGTTGTCGCAGAATCATGTTCGCCCCTGATCACCGCAATACCACGGCGCGCCGAGGGTGCGAATTCGCTGGCTGCACGTTCCTCGGTGAGCACGACATGAGCAATCGTCGAATGGCGCTGTACGCGCTGCCCCGATCACCCACCGACGTTCCTGCTGCTCGGTAACGAGTTCCCAAGCACTTCATCGGTACCGCACTCGCCTTTTTCAAAGCCGCCTACGTTTTGGGCTGCAGCGCGCTGGCGGCATCGGCGCTGCCGTCGCCGTCGGTGTCGGTCAGCTTGACGTCCCACCGTCCGTCACCATCGGTATCGACGTAGCCCGTCACGCCGTTCTCCTCGGCGCAGATTACGCGGTCGGCCAGCCCATTTCCGTCGCTGTCAAGCAGCCGGTCGTCGGCCTGGCCGTCGCCGTCGAAGTCCACCAGCGGCCCGCCGCTGTGCTCGACGC
>NZ_JBAPPI010000522.1:0-17765 GCF_049280035.1 Mycobacterium sp.
TTGTCCAGCGCCTTGGCTGAGTCGACGATCCACCCCGGCGCGGCGTCGTCAATCCCGTCCTCGTGGACGATGAATTCCACTGCGGCATCACCGACCGCGCTGTCAATGTGGTTGCCGCCGATCTGCAGCGCGGCCGGATCGACGTGTAGCGCATCGGCCACGGTGCCCACCTCTGTGATCGCTGTTGCTCGCAAATCATAAATCACTGTTGCTGGCACGCGCCTTCACCAATTTGGGCCCGGGCACCCGTTCAGCGACCGGTGAACGTCGGAGCCCGGCGCTGGGCCGCTGCTGCCACGCCCTCGCGGAAGTCGGCGGTTGCCTGTAGTCGGGTTTGTTCTTCGAACTCGCGCGCGGTGGCCGCGGCGACAGCCTCAGCGAGTCCGGCGCGCGCGGTGGCACGGATGCTTGTCACTGCCAAGGGGGCCGAGGCGGCGATTCGCTCGGCGAACCGAATCGCCGCCGGGCGCACACCACCGTCGGCCGCCAATTCATCGACCAATCCTGCTGCGTGGGCGAGTTCACCACCGAACCGCTCACCAGTGAGCATCCACTCAAGTGCCTTTTGCTGGCCAACGACACGTGGCAACGTCGCCGTTATCCCGAAGCCGGGATGGAACCCGAGCTGGCTGAAGTTGGCCGCAAATTTCGAGGAGGGTGCAGCCACCCGGAAGTCTGCGCTAAGGGCAAGCCCGAGTCCGCCGCCGATCGCGGCGCCGTGCACCGCGGCGACAACCGGCTTGCTGGTGCGGAACAACCGGATGGCCTGAGCGTAAAGCTCATTGGGCGACACACGATCCTCGGCGGGCCGGGAGAAGTCGGCGCCGGCGCAGAAGTGTTTTCCCTCCGCACACAACACGATCGCCCGACATTCGACGTCGCCGTCCAGCCGCTCGTAGGCGTCGGCGATGCCCTGGATCAAGTCCGAGTCAAAGAAGTTGTTCGGGGGCCGATGAATCTCTACCACGGCCACGTGGCCGGTGGATTCGACGGTGACATCCGGAGCGGTCATTGCTGTTCCAGTAGTTCGCGCACTGCCGCATTGAACGCCTCGGGCTGGTCCATATTCGCCGCATGCCCAGCGTTGTCGATGACAACCTTGCGGGAATTGGGGATGTGACGGTGCATGAAGTCCGCCCCGGCCAGAAAGTTGGTGTCCTCGGCGCCGACGATCACCAACGTGGGCGCCGTGATGCTGTCGAGCGATGTGATCACGCGAGCGTCCTTTTGCGCCATGACACCGCGGGCGGCGCGGGGCAGCCCCTCGGGGTGCTCATGCACCGCCTGCGCGAGTTCCGCCGACATGTCGGCCGGCGCTTCGCCGCGCTCAAGTTGTTGGGCGCGTCGTTCTACCCACGCATTCCACTTGTCACGGGCTTCGTCATTGCGGTAACCCGGCCCGGTGTCGACCAGCACCAACGCGGCCACCCGCTGCGGATGGACGAGGTGGAAGGCCAGGGATAGGTAGCCGCCCAAGGACATTCCGCCGACCACAGCCCGATCGGCACCCGCGGCGTCGAGAATGGCCGCCATGTCGGCGACGCTGATCTGCTCGGTGTAGCGGTTCATGTCGTCGGGTGCGTCGCTGCCGCCGTGGCCGCGCTGGTCCCAGACGATCACCGGCCGATCGACGCTCAAGGCATCGACGTTCGGGTCCCACATGCCCGCGGTGGCGCCGAAACCGTGTGTGAGCAAAAGCGGCACGCCCGGCGCCTTCGGGTTGTGCACCTGGAAGGCCAACGTGACCCCGTCTTCGCGCTGGAGTCGGTTCACTGCATCACCTCCGACCCGGACTGGATGGCGGGGTACAAGGCGTCGGGGCCGCAGGCGACGAGGGCGGCGCCGAGTCGGTCCGCCCAGCGATGATGCCCGCCGGCTTCGTCTCGCCAGGCCCAGAGTCGACGGGTCAGATAATGCAACGGGTACTCCTTCGTCATGCCGATAGCTCCGTGCGTCTGATGGGCGGCCGCCGTCACCAGCCGCGCGGCCCGGTCGGCAAGCATTTTCGCGCAAGCGATTTCGAAGCTACCCCGGCCGAGTTCGACCGCTTCGACCGCACCGTCGATGGCCGATGCGACCACGGCGGCCTGCTGGTGGATGGTGACCAAATGGGCTTGAACGGCCTGGAAACGAGCGATGGGGCGCCCGAACTGCTCACGTTCGCCGCTGTAGCGCAATGTCATTGCCGCAACAGCACTTATCGCGCCGGACATCAACGCGACGCGCCCAAGCGCGATGCGCTCCCAGAGCGTTTCTTCAGTGACCGCGCCCGGCGCGTCGACGCGTGCGGTTACCGGCACACCATCGAAAACCACTGTGTCACGGGGCTCATCGGCGAGGTTAAGTCCGCGGCTGACCGCCGGGCCGCCTGACTGTGCAGCCGGTCCGGGCGCGAGCACGATGACGCCGCCGACGAGTCCGACCACATGCTGGGCGCGGTGACCCCACGCCACGGCAGGCGCCGCACCGAACAGGCGGTCACCGTCGAGACGAAGCGTCGCAGCGGGCGGCAGCACCGTGCGAACGCCCTCCGGCAGCGCGAGACCTGCAGACGCCAAAAGCCACCCGCCGACCAGACCGGACTCGGCCAGCGGGACCGCCGCCGCGTGTGCCCCCGCGGCACGGAGCAGCTGGACCGCATCGGCGACGCTGCCCCCGGCTCCACCCAGCTCCTCTGGGACGGGGACGTCACTGAACCCGCTCTGCTGCAACGCTTTCCATAGTTGCGGAGCCCAGCCGGTAGCTTCGGCTTCGCCGACATCCTCCCACCGGCTGTGCGCGGCAAAGAGTTTGGCTGCCGCGCTGTACAGTTCGTTGTCACTCATGACAAACCTTTGACGGCCACCGAGCGCAGCACCTCATTGGTACCGCCTCGGATGGTGAACGATGGCGCGTCGAACACAGCGCGACGTAACAACCGTTCGAACAACGACGGTGTATGCGCAGGTTCGATGCCGCACACGAGCTCACGATCCAACAACTCCCGCAGCGCGATCACGACGTCCTGCTCGAACCGGGTGCCCATCTCCTTGATGAGCGCTGCCTCGGCCGCGGGCGTGCCGCCGGCGTCGATCGCCCTGGCCACGGCCAGCGAAAGCCGGCGCAGCACCCAGTATTGGGCCGCGAGTTCGCCGATCACCCGACTCCCGGCGGGACTGGCGGCCAGATCTGGCCACTCGCGGATGAACTCCTGAACGAGAAGGAACGTCGAGATCCACCGGTCTGGGCCGCTGCGCTCAAAGGCCAACTCGTTGGCGTTCTGCGCCCAACCCTGCCCGATTTCGCCGATCGCCATCTCGTCCGACACCAGCACGCCGTCAAGGACCACCTCGGCGAAGTGGTCGGTACTGCCGTTCAGGAAGGGGATCGGCTTGACCGTCACGCCGGGGCTGCGCATATCGATCAGGAATCTGCTCAGCCCCACATGGCGGGCGCCTTCCCCGGTTCGACACAGTGCGATCATGAAATCGGCGCGCATCGCGTTGCTCGTCCACACCTTGACGCCCGACACCCGCCACCCGTCCCCGTCTCGCACGCCTCGCGTCCGCACCGACGCGAGGTCGCTTCCGGCATCGGGCTCGCTCATGCCGATGCAAAAACACAACTCGCCCCGGCAGATTCGGGGCAACAGCCACCGCTTCTGTTCCTCGGTGCCATAACGCAAAAGCACCGGGGCAATCTGCCGATCGGCCACCCAGTGATGCCCAACCGGGGCGCCCCAGCGCAGCAGTTCTTCGACGACGACAAATCGGTCGACGGCGGTGGCGTCGCGACCGCCGTAGCGTGCTGGGACCGCCATGCCGATCCACCCACGCGCAGCCAACTCGGCGGAGAACTTGGGATTGACCTCGGCGCCCATCCCCAGGCCCGGCTCGAACGTCCCCCAGGGCAGCGTCTCGACCAAGAAGGCAGCAACCTGCTGCCGCAATTCCAGCTCTGGGGCGGTGAGCGCGGCAGCCGACGTGACCATACTTGGCGGGCTAACCACTGTTAACGGTTGTCATCTGAACGCTCCTGGGTCCGACACACTTTGGATAGCTGCATAACAAAAGCCGCTGGTCAATTGCCCGCCTCGATAGCCGCGACTCTTGCGGCAGCCTCGGGTCCGCAAAAGCGCCGGAGATCCACCCCGCCAGCGGCCCGCAGGTCGTCAATGCGGCGTTTGAGGTCACCTGAGGAGATATGGGCATAGAGGTTCGCACCTGGGCAAGACGTCTGGGCTAGGTCCCGATGGCCGGCCAATGTGTTGGTCGCGATGCTAAAGGTCTGGGCGGCCCATGCGAACGCTAACGCGGCTCCGCCAAGCTGGGCCTCCGACACAACCTCTTGATCGAAGTCTCCTTCGCAGAGGACCAGGAAATGGCCTGTCGTGTCGTAGTCCGTCGCGGTGTCGCCGGCAATCTCGGTGCTCCGCAATTCGTAGATGTTGCCATCGCGGTCGACGCCGACGTGATAGGCGATGTCGATCCATCCGTGCTGGTCTTGGTGATAACGCTGATCCTGGCGCAAATGTCCTGGGGCATTGCGGTTATCGCCGAGGACCACGGCCTCGTGGTGCAGGGTCATACGGGTGATGGTGTGGCGTTTGCCTCCGGAGCGGGGAGGCCGGGCCCCCCAAGCATCTCGGCATAGCAACTGACCCGAAGTGATGCTCGGGGACGTTGGGGCCGGGGCCGTCGGCCCAGATTGTGGACTTGTCGTCAGGCTGGCATCGGTTGCCGCCGTCGCAGCAAGGTTTGGCGATGGCGTCGGACCCGCCGCGGACGCCGGGACAGATTCCATTCGCGGTTTGCTTGAGCACGCGCCGACTGTGGACGCCAAGCCGACGCTGCCGGCCAGCCAAAGCAGCTGACGGCGGCTGACGAAATCAGGGCGTTCATCGGGCCGGTCGGGCGCAGGAGCGTCCATGGCACTGACGATACGGACGCAATCGTCGCTTGAGGCGCGTCTTTCCGTCACCCGTTCTGGAACCGAAACGAACCGGCAGCTCAGAAGCCACTTGCGTAGGTAGAGAGGCGGGTTCGATTCCCGGGGAGCCCTATAAAGAAGGCTGTTCAGAGCCATAAATATGCTGAATAGCGTGGTTACGGCCCGGTCGACGCCTGGAGCTCGTTGTCGTCCTACATAAGTCATCTAAGAATCCGAACAGAAATTCCAAGAATCCGAATAACCATTCCGAGAATCTCTACTAATCAGCGTGACTTGACGTAATTGTACAAGGATGCAATTGGGAAATTGATAAGCCGTTTTGGTACCCCCCTATTGCGATCTGGAAACTCGATTTATGGGGTGATTTATCTCACAAACCGGACTATTGTCCACCGATCTCATACGCACTAGCGTCTGCCAACGGCAGGCCATCTGAAGTGCACATATGCCTTGTGGCCTGATACAGGTGTCACAGCTTGCAGCACGGTACCGGCCATGGATCCATGCAGTGCGCCGGTCAACCGGCTGCTGCCATGAGGAGGCAGGCTTGGTCACGTTCGGCACGATTCATGGGTGGGATCTGGGAATCAGATCGGTCATTTCTTGGCACGCAACACCGACGGGATGCGCGAAAGCCCGACAAGCACCAATAAGCGTAATACGAGTCAGTTATCAGCAAACCCGACATCAGCAAGGATTTTGCGAATTCGCAACCCGAGGACTTGATATGGCACGGCCGAGCGTCGGCGTCTCGGATATAGCCGGCCGAATTCAACCTAGTCGGCGCAATCGACTGACCAGCGCGGCATAGGACCATGGCCGTAAACGAGCGGAGCCTGTATCAGGCTGCGTCTGCACCCCGTCTGGAACGCCACCCCGACGACATCAAGTCCGGCAACCGTCTGTCCGCAATTTTCGGTGTCGCGGTCCTGGTATCAGCGATGGTCGTTGCTGACATGCCGCGCGGGTTGCGCGCATCAGAGCTATCCCTCCCGGTAAATCTGACGGCTGGCGACGTTGCCCTGATCATGGGCGGTAGCGGTGTCCCCACCCCGACACAGCAGTACGCCGACACCGCTGCCGATCTGTACCTCCGGCCCAACGGATTCGGCAGCACGCCCGCTATACCGGTCAACCCTGAGCCGTTCAATGGCGAATGGTCCGGGACCAACGGATTTGCCGGGCTGTTTCAGGCGATCCAGCAGGCGATCGCGGGCGGGGACATGTCAATCCACGCTGCTGCCGATCCGTCCCTGCAGGCCAACGGATTCGGCGGCACTCCCGAGGTACTGACCACCCCCGAGCTGTTCACGAACCGCGACTTGTCCGAAACCCAGGGAGCCGCTGACCTGCTTCGGGCGATCCAGCAGGCGATCGCGGACGGGAAAGTGTCCGCCGACAACCCTTTGTACGCATTCGGGTACTCGCAAAGCTCGGCGCTGTCGGGGCTGACCATGCAGCAGCTAGCTTCGGCCGGTGTCCCCGCCGACGACCTGCACTTCGTCCTTGTCGGTGATCCCTCCGCCCCCAACGGCGGGATATACAGCGAGTTCGGACTGACCGACATCGCACCGGGAACCAATGACCTGACTCCCGACAGCCTCTATCCGACCGACGTCTACACCCTCGAATACGATCCTGTCGCCGACTGGCCCCGATACTCGTCCGATCTGTTGAGCGACCTTAACGCCTACGAGGGACTTTTGTACGAGCATCTGGCCTACCTAGGGCTGACCCCGCAGCAGGTCTCGGATGCCATCCCACTGGACACCACCGGAGACTCCCTGACCAGCTATTACATGATCCCCTCGGAGACTTTGCCGATTCTCGACCCCTTGCTGCTGACACCGATCATCGGCCAACCTCTCTACGACCTGCTCGAACCGGACACCAGCATCCTGGTCAACCTCGGATACGGCAGCATCACCGAAGGCTGGAACCAGGGTCCAGCCGACGTCGTGAATACCGTGGATTGGGGGCTGCCCAACATGGATTGGAACCAGGTCTTCGCGGCTCTGGATACCGGCGCGCAGCAGGGATGGGACGCGTTCACGGCTGACTTGATGAACCCCGCCACCTACCAGGTGGAGCCTCTTGTGGACAGCCCCGCCCTGACCCCGCTGATCGACGCCGAGTACGGGGCAGGACTCATCGACACCATCCACCCGGACTCCATCTTCCAGGTCCTGGTGGGGTTGATCGGAATGGACAGCCCGGCCGCGTTGCTGCCCTAACGCGACCTGTTCTGAGGTGTTTGCGCGAAATCGGTCGTGGCGCAGGAATTCCAGCAGGCGTCGACCGCCGGACGCATCGACGTCAGCCCAAGCGGTTGACTGCTGAAACGGTGAGGGGCGCGGCCCCTGCGGAGGCGTTATGGTCTGCGGCAATGTTCCGTAACGGCCAGCCAGATGACATTTCGTTACACGGCTGCGAGCAACTCCTGAAAAGCGTGGTCCATGCATTCGGCATACGTGGCCGGGTCGGGCAGGGCGTCGCGATCCGCAGTGGCGCTGATTGACAAAGTTCCGTTGTAGCTCGCCACAACGTGGATGAGGTTCAAGCCAGCCACCAGCGGTCCGAGACCGGCGGCGCGTACCAGTCGGGCACCGCTGAAGAAGAGCGGTTCGGTTGGACCGGGCACGTTGGTCACGGTGGTGTTGGCGACCGTCGGGCCAGAGAACGGAAGAACGCTCGCGGCCTTCGCGGTCACCCCAAGTAATGAAGTTGGCACTGTGCCAACCAATTCGAGGAGTTGGGTTGTGGTCGATTGATCCGACCCGGAACGGCTGGCCGCGGTCGCCTCGGCGATTGCGGCAAGCCGTTCGAGCGGATCGACGATGTTGGTACCGAGCGTCTGCAGCCGGCCGAACAACGCGTTCCCGGTGCTGGTCTTATCGCCCGCATCGCGCATCGACATGGGACAAGCCGCGACAAGCGACTCATCGGGCAGCTCGCCGTGGCCGGCCAGATACTCGCGAAGGGCGCCACCGACGTAGGCGAGAGCCACATCGTTGATCGTCGCGCCGGAAACGCTCGCCTTGATCCGTTTGAAGTCGGCGAGATCGTGGAAGCGGGCCTCGAACACGCGGTGCGGCGACGCTGTCTCGTTGAAACGGGTCTTCGGT
The DNA here is from genome assembly GCF_049280035.1 of Mycobacterium sp. Lineage (GTDB taxonomy): Bacteria > Actinomycetota > Actinomycetes > Mycobacteriales > Mycobacteriaceae > Mycobacterium. The sequence continues at coordinate 8,055 of NZ_JBAPPI010000522.1, forward strand.
GGCAACGACGGCACGCTACCGCTAGCGATCCTGGATACAACGCCGCCCGCCAGCTTGCCCGGCAGCCCGGCTAAGCCGCGGACTAGTTTTGGTGCACTAGACGCGAGCACGGTGCCCGCTCGCATCGGGTACAGCGCCGCGTTGATCGCCGTTCGCGCGAGCAAGTCTCCGGTTGAGGGAAGAGGGCTCGGGTGCCATGGAGCGTCGGGCCCCGCCGGGCGGGGGCTGTCAGCGGCAAGATCGTGCAACGCGGCGATCATCTGAACGCTTGCCATGCCGTCGACCGCACAGTGATGCAGCTTCAACCCGATCGCGAACGAGCCCGTCGGTACTCCTGGCACGGCATTGAGCCCCTCGATGACCGTGATCTCCCACGGCGGCCGTCGCAGGTCGATCTGCCGAGCATGAAGCCGCGCGATCTGTATACAGAGTTGCCGCCAGTCACCAGGCTGGGGCAGCCCGATATGACGGACGTGATACTCAAGATCGAAGTTCGGGTCATCGACCCAGTATGGTCGATGCAAACCACCCGGCAGGTCGGTCAACCGTCGCCGAAAGACATCCGCGAGATGCAGCCGGGCTTCGAGCTCGGCGAGAATCCCCTTGAAGGTCACTTTGCCGGCCGGGGCAGTCGATGGGTCGTAGATCAGAAGCAGCTGAATCTGTAATGGGGTCGCTGGCCTTTCAGCGCGCAACATCAGGTCATCGGTCCAACTCAGCTGCCGCACAAACGGCCCCCTCACGCACGTCCCCTTCGCCACACTAGGCCGCGCCAACCCGAGTAGTGCGAAATTGGTTCAGCGGAAGTGACCTGGCCCGCGCGTCAGCCGCTCAAGCGCAACTGCGATAGTCCGGCACAGACATCTACCGCGGATGTCTTATGCCGACGATGTTCGCCGTTCACTGGGGCGAAGCGTGCAACGGTTCATCGCAGGACTCAGGGGATGAGCACCACCGAGCCGATGGTCTTGCGGCCCTGCAGATCGCGGTGCGCTCGCGCCGCGTCCTTGAGTGGGTAGTGCGCGCTTACCGTCACATCGATGGTCCCGTCGCCAACCAGGTCGAATAATTCTCCTGTCCGCCAGGCGAACTCGTCGTGGGTGCGAATGAAATGAGGCCGCGATGGCCTGGAAAGGTACACCGATCCGGCGGCGTTGAGCCGCTGCGGGTCAACCGGTGGCACCGGTCCGCTGGAGGCGCCAAACAGCGCCAGCGTGCCCCGGACTGCGAGGCTGGCAAGGCTCGCGTCGAATGTTGACTTGCCCACCCCGTCGTACACCGCGGCCACACCGTCACCGCCGGTGAGCGCCCGGACCTTGGCGCCGAACTGCTGCGGGTCCTCGGGATAGTCCAGCACCTCGACCGCCCCGGCGCTGCGCGACAGCTGCGCCTTCTCCGGGGTCGAGGCGGTGGTAATCACTCCGACGCCCAAGCTGGTCGCCCACCGGGTCAGGATCAGGCCCACCCCGCCGGCCCCGGCGTGCAGCAACACCGTGTCACCGGCCTGTACCGGATACACCGATTTGATAAGCAGGTGTGCGGTCATCCCCTTTAAGAGCGCCGCAGCCGCAACTTCAAAGCCGACGCTGTCGGGCACCTGCGCTACCAGATCTGCTGGCGCGACGCAGTATTCCGCGTAGGCGCCGACGGCGTCGGCGCACGCAACCCGATCGCCGATATGAAAAGACGTAACCCCGTCGCCCACCGCGGCGACGGTTCCGGCGACCTCGGCACCGAGGACAAACGGTAATTCGTGTGGATACTGCCCGGACCGGAAGTAGGTGTCGACGAAATTTACGCCGATGGCCTCGGCTTTGATTAACACCTCGCCCGGGCCGGGGGAGGGTCGCGGCCTGTCAACGTAGTCCAGGACTTCTGGTCCGCCGTGCTCGGCGACTTCGATGGCGTGCATGCCGCTTACTTTCAAGGAGACATCCAGCTGCCGTCGATGGCACCGGCGACAAGAATCACGCTGCGTCGGTGTCGCGGTGAACAAATGACTGCGGGTTGTTCGCCGACACAGCCACGGCTGCTCAACGCTGTTGCGCACGACATCGACTCTCGCAGAGCTTCCGGCGATGCTCATCGGTAAAGCGAGTGGCCGGCTTGGCGGCACGGCTCGAGAAGAAGGGCAGGCAGAGTGATGGCAAAGGCGAAAAGCGTCCACGAGGTGACCTACGACCTGCTTCGTGAGCTGGGGCTAAGGACGGTGTTCGGTAACCCGGGCTCGACGGAGCAGACGTTCTTGAGCGAATTCCCCGACGACTTCACTTATGTCCTTGGGCTGCAGGAGGCGTCGGTGGTGGCCATGGCCGACGGATTCGCCCAGTCCACCGGTAAGCCCGCCCTGGTCAATGTGCACACCGCTGCGGGGATGGGTAACGCGATGGGCAACCTGGTGGCGGCGTACAAGGGCAACACCCCGCTGATCGTCACAGCCGGTCAGCAGACCCGCGAAATGGTTTTGTGCGAACCGTATCTGACTAACAAGGACGAAACCGTGTTTCCGCAGCCGTGGGTGAAATGGGCGTACGAACCCAAGCGCGCCGAGGACGTGCCGGCCGCGTTTATGCGCGCCTACACAATCGCGCTGCAGCCACCGGCCGGCCCGGTGTTTTTGTCCATCCCGCTTGATGACTGGGAGAAACCGGCGTTGGGCCCGGCGGTGGTACGCACGGTGAGCCGCCGTGTCGCCCCGGACACCGAGCGGCTGCGCGGATTCGCCGAGCGCATCAATGGTGCGCAGCGGCCCATGGTGGTCTTCGGCCCCGAAGTGGATCGCAGTGGCGCCTGGGATGCCGGGGTGGCCTTCGCGGAGAAGGTCGGCGCACCGGTGTACGGAAGTCCGCTTCCCGACCGGGCGTCGTTCCCGGAGGATCACCGTCTGTATCAGGGGCAGATACCGATGACCATTGCCGGTGTCACCGAGGTCATGCGCGGGCACGACCTCGTCGTCGTGGTCGGGGCGCAGGTCTTCCGCTACTACCCCTACGTGGCAAGCGAGTACCTGCCTGAGGGCACCGAGCTGCTGCAGATCACCGCCGATCCGGGGCTGGCTGGTGCGGCGCCGGTGGGTGACAGCGTGCTGGGGGACACGCTGCTGGCGTTGCAGCAGTTGGTGGACATGGTCGATGATCACAGCGACCGGCCGGTGCCGGCCGCACACGCGCCGACCGGCGCAGTTGACGTGACCGGCTCGGCACCGCTGGAGCCGGACGCGGTGTGGGAGACGTTGCGCACCGTCAAGCCCGCCGATTCACCGGTGGTCACCGAATCGACGTCGACGATGGCCCAACAACTGCGATTCCTGCCCACCACCCGCCCGGCTTCGTTCTTCGCCACTGCCAGTGGCGGGATCGGCTGGGGGTTGCCCGCCGCGGTGGGCGTCGCCCTGGGGGACCGCGCCCGGGGCGTCAAGCGCCACGTCCTCGCCACCATCGGCGACGGATCGTTCCAATACTCGGTGCAAGCGATCTATACGGCCGCCCAACATCGTCTGCCGATCGTGTTCGTGGTGATGCGCAACGGGGAATACTCGATCCTCAAGTCGTTTGCGAAGCTGGAGAAGTGCACCGGCGTGCCGGGAATGGACTTGCCGGGCCTCGATATCGCCTCCCTCGCAACGGGTTTCGGGTGCCGCGCCGTCAACGTCGACAACTGCGAAAAGCTCGCCCACGAGTTCACCGCCGCGCTGAGCGCCGACGGGCCCACCGTCATCGTGGTACCCACCAAACCGCAAGCCGCACACTTGGGCTGACGCCGCCAGCCCATCGTCCCTTCAAGGAGCGACCATGCCGGTCTATACCTGCACGACGACGACATCCACGCTGACGCCCGACATCAAGAGTGCGTTGGCTCACGAGATTAGCCGTATCCACGCTGAGATCAACCACGTGCCCAGCACCTATGTCAACGTCGTTTTCCACGAGCTGCCGCCCGGCGGGATCTACACCGACGGTGTGCCCGCGAATCCGGTGCTGGTCAATGGCTGGGTGCGATCCGGTCACCCAGCAGACAAAACCAGCTGTCTCGCAACGGAAATCGCGGCCGCCGTGTCCCGGATCGCCAACATTGATCCCGACCGGGTTCTTATGGTGATCCAAAACAGTCCCGCGAGTGGCGCGGTCGAAGGCGGCCGCATCCTGCCCGAGCCCGGCCAGGAAGAGGCGTGGTTCGCCGGAGGATGACAAGCAGCCACCGTGGAAAGGACTGAATCAACGTGACCACCAACTTCGGTGACTTTCAAAACGAGGTCTACGCCGAAGCGGTACAAGGACTGTGTTTGGTCTTCGAGGTGCAGCGGCGTCTCATGTGGCCGCCGGCTCACCATTGTGACGGGACGCCGGCGCGAATCCTGGCGACCTCAGAGCGGGCGAAGCGCACCCGGTCGGTGTCGGCGCCGCGGGCGGCAGCCAGCTCCGCTGCTAGGGCATACGCCGCATTGAGGACGTAGCGGGCCCGTTTGCGTTCGCGACGTTGGCGGTTGGCTTTGCGATAAGCCTTGCGGGCCTTGCGGTTACCGGCCATCGCGTCGAGTTCGGCCGCGGTGATGACGTTGCGGGCCTCCTCGGGGGCCATGACGTCGCGGACGAAGTCCTGTTCCCGTTTCACGGTCAACTTGTAAACCCGCACAAGGATTGCAAGCGCGACAACGATTGTCGCGATCAGCAGTCCGATCAACTTCAGCGCGCTCGGGCCGGCGATGGCGCCCAGCGAGTCCCATGCCCCGTGCATCAGCATCGGTATCGCGATCAGAAGCAAACCCCGCCCGACGTTGCGTGGTTCGGCCGGCCGGCCAAGCAGATAGACCAGACCGGCGCCAAAGATCGCGCTGTAGAGAATGTGCGCGGCGACCCCACTGACCATCCGAAGAACGATGGTGCCTATCGACGCCCCAACTTGATTTGCGCCAAACTGAGTGCCGGCCGACGTCATCGCATACGTGATGTCCTCGACGATCTGGAATCCCAGACCGATGAACGCGCCGAGGATGAACCCGTCGAACGCGGTTCTTACCTGACGTGGCGCCATCGCGATGAGCAGCAGCAGTCCCGAACCTTTCGCCCATTCTTCGGTGAACGGGGCGGCCAGCCCGGGACCCCAGTTCAGCGCCCACACCTGGCCAAAGGTCTTGCCGTACAAGGCGAGAATCGCGTCGTTGGCGTTCGCCGCCATCGCAGCGGTCGCGGCGAAGCCACCCCACAAAAACGCGACGACCATGAGTTTGGCGGGGAGTTTGGCGTAGTGGTCGATGTGCTGGGTGAACCACCAGAACAGGGCCGCGTAGATGGCGAATGACGTCACCGCCAGCCCGATCGCCTCGCCGTAGGCGTCGTACTCACGGGCGAGTGTGGAGAGGAAGAGCAAGAAGCCGATCCCGACCAGCAGCAGATATCCCCAGAATGCAAAGTTGCGTGGCTGGTAGAAAACGAACCGTCTGCCCCAGCCGGAGCGGTCGAGTGCAAGATCGCGTGCCTGCTCGAGTTCGGAAAGCGTGCTGGTGGTCACCGCTTCCCCTCTCCGGTTTGGCTGATGCTGCCGATCATCCGCATAACCGTGGCTGTGGGCTCCGCGCCGACATCAGACGGTCCGGTCGCCACCGCTTCAACTCCTCGTCCCCCGAATACGAACGCGGCGATGACGCCGGCGATGTGCGGTCCGGTGACCCGTACCCTCGCACCCTGCTTGCCCTGATCGGTGACGATGGTGGTCGGCGCACCGGTCACGTGGACGCCGCGGCCGCGGTTAAGAGCCTCGGACGTCGTCTCGATCTGGTCGAGCAGTTGGTTGGCGTCTCCGTGGAATTGTCCGGTGCGGACCGTGAATTTCAGGGCCCCGTCCTCGACGGCCGCGGTCGCCGGGTACTCACCGGACAACGGGGCGTGGCCGGCGCGGAGACCGGAGGTGATGCCCCAGCCGGCCTCCGGAACGAACGTCACGTCGCCTGCGAGTTCCAACACATCGCCTGCTTTGACGATGTCGTGGTAGGGCACTGTCGCGTCGATGACGGGCAACACCACCGACATCACGAAGGCCAACGCGAACACCGCCAGCGTCGGGCGGATGGTGCGCCGATCCAGACCAAACCGTCGCTCGTCGGCGGGCACCCAGCGTTCGTCGGGTTCGAATCTTGGTGGCGGGGCCACGGAGGCCATGTCGGTTTCGGGATCCGGCATATCCTGCCCAACCAACCCTTCTGCCCGCTGCGCGACGCATCAGTGGCGTCGGGGTTCGAGAGTAACGATGACGGGGGAACGCGACATCGGAATTGGGCGATTAGTCGTAAGCTGCGGGCCATGGCGATCGACCGTTTTGGGCTTGCCGTAGGTAGCATCCGCCTTGCCTCGGGCATCTCGTTTCTCGTCGACCCGCTCCGAGCGAACCGGCTCTGGGGTGATCCCGACGAGCCGACGCCGACGGCGCAACTGCTGTTGCGATCCATGGGCTACCGCGATGCCTTGATCGGTGGCCTGCTCGCAGCGGCCGCGCTACGTGGCAGAAACACCCGCGGCTGGTTCCTCGCGTCCGCCGGCGCCGACGCGTCCGACCTGCTCGGCGGGGCGAGCGTCCATCACGAGATGAAGCGCTCACAACAGCTGATCGGCTTGGGCGGGGCCGCCATCGGCATCGGCGTGGGGTTCTGGGGCGCGGTGCGCCGGACGGCGGAACAAGAATCTGCAGATCACGGTTGACCTAGTCGTCCGCGGAGGCTGACGGGGCGTGTACAGGCAATTTCGATGGGAGCAAACGTGCGTGTCGGTGTGCTGACTTTCGTGACCGACCAGGGCATTGGCCCGGTGGAGCTGGGCGTCGGACTAGAAGATCGTGGGTTTGAGTCGTTGTTTCTCGCCGAACACTCGCATATCCCGGTAGATGCGCAGACGCCCTATCCACTGGGCGGGCCGATTCCACCGAAGTACTACCGGACTCTGGATCCATTCGTGGCGCTGACGGCGGCGGCGGTCGCGACCGAGAAGCTCGTTGTGGGTACTGGCATCGCGCTGGTTGCACAGCGCGATCCGATCCTGACCGCCAAAGAGGTCACCTCGCTTGATCTGATCTCCAACGGACGTTTTCGCTTCGGCGTAGGAGTCGGTTGGCTGCGCGAAGAGATCGCCAACCACGGCGTCGATCCCGCGGTGCGCGGACGGTTGGTGGACGAACGACTTCATGCGATGGTCGAAATCTGGACCCACGAGAAGGCAGAATTCCATGGGGAATTCGTTGATTTCGATCCTATCTACAGTTGGCCCAAGCCGGAGACGCAGCCGTACCCGCCGCTGTATATCGGCGGTGGATCAGCGAATTATCGGCGGATCGCCAGGCTGGGTGCCGGCTGGCTCTCACTGAGCCCGTCAGCGGATGCTCTGGCGGGTCAGCTCGAGGAACTGCGAGCAATCGCTGGTCACGATGTGCCGGTGATCCACGTCCACATGGGAGAACCGAAGGCCAAGGATCTTCAACGCTACCGTGACCTCAAGGTCGAGCAGGTTTTGGTTGAACTGCCGACCGAACCTCGCGACCAGACGCTCCGACGTCTGGATGTGCTGCAGACCGAGTTCGCGCAACTGGGCTAAGCGAACGTTGTTACTCGCGACATCCAGCGAGGTGCCGGATTGTCGGCGAGAACAGCGACAACCGCGGCGGTTTGCTCCACGATCAAAGGTGAGGGCGTTCGCACGTAAAGCATTCGTGCAGCCAGCAATTGGACCGAGTCGTGGGAGTGGGTCGGATGAGGCGGATTGCGGTGGGTATGACGGGGGCCACTGGCGCGGTGCTTGGTGTGGAGCTGCTGCGTCAACTACAACAGTGTGCCGATGTGGAGACCCATTTGGTGGTGTCACGTTGGGCGCGAGCGACGATTCATTTGGAGACGGAGTTGTCGGCGGGTGATGTCGAGTCGTTGGCCGACGTGGTGTATTCGTGGGATGAGCAGACAGCGGCGATCTCGTCGGGTTCGTTCCGGATCGACGGTATGGTGATCGCTCCCTGCAGCATGAAGACGCTGGCGGCGATCCGGACGGGTTACGCCGATGGGTTGATTGCCCGGGCAGCCGATGTGACGTTAAAGGAAAACCGGCGGCTGGTGCTGGTAGCGCGTGAGACGCCGCTGAGTCAGATTCATCTGGAGAATATGTTGGCGTTGGCTCGGATGGGCGCGCGGATTGTGCCGCCGATGCCGGCGTTTTACAACCATCCGGCCTCTGTCGGCGACATCGTCGATCACATCGTGGCCCGGATTCTGGACCAGTTCGATATCGAATCGCCTGCCGCCAAAAGGTGGACCGGTGTGTCGGGCGCGAAGGCCTCGAGTCTGAAGGTGGTGAATGACTGATGCCCAGGATCAGCGATCTGCGCGACTATCTGACTGTGTTGGAATCGCTTGGCGATGTTGAGCATATCGACCGTCCCGTTAGCGCCGAACTGGAGGCAGCCGCGATCACGCGGCGGTCAACAGAGCAGGGGCGAGCGGCGCCGTTGTTTGACAATGTCGAAGGGGTAAAGCCCGGGTTCCGGTTATTTGGTGCGCCGGGTGCGTTATCCAGCGATCCCCGGCATCGGTTGGCGCGCGTTGCGCTTTCGCTGGGTTTGTCGCATGACGTGACGGCACGAGATTTGGTCGAGCATCTGGCGGCGGTGCACGCAAAGGCGCCGATTCCACCGAAGCTGGTCTCCGCGGATTCGGCGCCGTGCAAGCAGAACATTCTGCTGGGCGCCGATGCCACCTTGGATCGGTTTCCAATCCCGCAGATCCACCCCGATGATGGCGGCCGCTACCCGAACACCTGGGGTGTGATTGTGGCGCGCACCCCCGATGGGCGGTGGACGAACTGGTCGATCTCGCGGATCATGATGCTCGACAACCGCCGCATGACCGGCTTGTTTTTGCCTCAGCAGCATATCGGGATGATCTGGGCGGAATGGGAAAAGATCGGTAAGCCAATGCCATTCGCGGTAGTGCAAGGTGGTGATCCCGGTGTGCCGATGGTCGGTGGCATGCCCATTCCGGAAGAGGTGGACGAGGGAACGTACCTGGGCACGCTCTACGGCGAACCGGTCGAGGTCGTCAAGTGTGAGACAAACGATCTCGAGGTGCCCGCAGGCGCCGAAGTCGTCATCGAAGGCCATGTTTCGATCACCCGCGACGCCACCGAAGGTCCCTACGCCGAATTCCACGGGTATGCGCTTCCCGAGACATCCCCGGAGCCGGTATACACCATCGAGGCGATCACCTATCGCGACAACCCCATCTGGCCGATCAGTGCCACCGGTCGCCCGCCCGACGATTCGCAAATCGCCCCAGCCCTTGGAGTGTCGGCTGAAGTGCTGGCGCTGCTGCGCAACGCGGGCCTGCCCATCACCACGGCGTGGCTGCTGGTGGACACGGCCTGCCACTGGATGATCATCACCGTGCCACGCGCCTGGCGCGAGCGGTTACCCGCTGGCACCTCGACCGGACTTGTGCACCGGATCGGGGAGCTGATGAGCGCCAACCGGGTCGGGCACATGTGTCCGGTGACCTACGTACTCGATGACGACATCGACCCATCGAACACCTCAGATTTATTGTGGGCGCTGGGAACCCGCATACATCCTCAACTGCGCCAAGAACACTGGCCAGTCCCCATCCTGCCCTGGTATCAGTGCTACACCGAAGAGGAGCGGCACGGCGGGCGCGGCCCGATCGTCGTCCACGACGGATTGCTCGCC
>NZ_JBAPPI010000523.1:0-3299 GCF_049280035.1 Mycobacterium sp.
GGGATTTGAGTTCCGCCATGGCTGAGACGCTACGCGGTACACCAGCAACAGAGCGCGGCACCGCGCGCATGGCACGACGTTGAGAAATGACCCGGTGCTCGACAGTATGGAGCCATGGTCGACGACCACGGCGGTTCTACCTGGTGAGCGCGCCGCCGCCCGATTACCCGGATTACCTGGATTACCCGGACTACCCCTCGCTCGGCTACGGGCCCCCGGCCTACCCGCCAGCGGGCTATCCGGGGTACCCGCCGCCTGGCTACGGCCGACCCGCCAATTACCCACCGCCCGGTTACGGCTCCTACCCGCCTTCGGCCTATCCGCCTGCATCGGGTTATGCCGTGCCGCCCCGCTATAGCAGTGCGCCACCGAACCGCTTCGGAACGCTCACGCCCGGGATAATCCCGTTGCGGCCGTTGAACGTCGGTGACATTTTCAATGGCGCGGCCGCTTACATCCGGACCAACGCAAAGGCCACCTTGGGGCTGACTGCGATCGTCGTGGTGGTTACGCAAATCATCACGTTGATCGCCGCCGTCGGACCCTTGGCTGCTGCTAGCCGATTACGAACAGCCCCGCCCGACGACCTGACCGGGGGTGACATCGCGGCCTGGACGATGTCAGGTGCGCTCGCCGTCCTGGTCGGCTGGCTGGCCGGTGTACTGCTCAGCGGCATTCTCACGGTTGTTGTGGGCCGGGCGGTGTTCGGCTCAACAATCGGCCCCGGCGAAACATGGGTCAAGATTCGCGGGCGGCTGCCCGCCTTGATCGGCCTGGTGGCGGTGGAATCGGTTGGGCTGATATTGCTGGCCGGCCTGGTGGGGCTGACCATCGCAGCGGTCGGCGCTGCCGGCAACGCGGCGGCGGCCGTTGTTGTCGGTTTGCCCCTGGCACTGGCGTCGATAGCGACGGTGGTCTACTTCTACACGGTGCTGTCGTTCGCGCCGGTGCTGATAGTGCTGGAGCGGCTACCGGTGATCGATGCGATCACGCGGTCATTTACGTTGGTCCGCAACAGCTTTTGGCGAGTGCTCGGCATCCGGTTGCTGACTTGGGTGGTGGTGGTGTTGGTCGCTAATGCGGTCGCAGCGCCGTTCAATTTCGTCGGACCCCTGCTGGTCGGAGCCAGTGGATCTCCGCTGATCGGCGCGACCGTGGGGGCTGTCGGATCGGCGATCGGCCGGATTATCACCGCTCCATTCAGCGCGGGCGTCGTTGTCTTGCTCTACACCGACCGCCGGATCCGGGCCGAGGCATTCGATCTGGTCCTGCAGACCGGCGCCGCCGGCGGCCCTGCGCACACCCGGCCAGCGGCTTCCACCGACTATCTATGGCTGACCCGGCCGGTATAGGGACGAGCCGAAGTTGCCCGCCATCGACGTCGACCGCGATACCGCACACCAGGCCGCCCAACGCGAGCTCGACAAACCGATCTACGCCAACGGCTCGGTGGCCCAGCGGGTGCATGAATGGATTCACGAGCTGCTCTTCCGCCTTATCGAAAAAGGCTCTACCGTACCGGGCGGATGGTTCACCGTCAGCGTCCTGCTTGCCTTGCTGATTGTCGCGATAGTTGTCGCCGTCCGCGTCGCACGGCGCACCATGCGAACCCATAACGCCGACGACTATCAGCTCTTCGATACCGGCCAGCTCAGCGCCGACCAGCATCGTGCTGCCGCGGAACGCTTCGCCGCCGAAGGCAATTGGATCGCAGCGATTCGACATCGGCTGCGTGCGGTGGCCCGTGGTCTCGAGGAGACCGACGTACTGGAGCCGGCTCCTGGCCGTACCGCGAACGAACTGGCCCGCGATGCGGGCGCTCGCATACCTCATCTTGCGTTCGAATTATCCCAAGCAGCAACCGCATTCAACGACGTCACCTATGGCGAAAGACCGGGGACACCGGCTGCCTACCAGGCGATTGTCGCCCTCGATGACCACCTGCGATTCCGGTCTGCGGCCGGCAGACCCGGGCTGGATCAGCCCGGCCCAGTCGACGCATGGGCGCCGGTTCGATGACTGCCGCGGGCACGACAATCCCAGTGCGCCCACGACGCTCATGGCGGTGGGCGCTACTCGTGGTGGCCGCCGTCTGCGTGGTGGCAGCGACCGGCGCCTACCTGACGGCACCGCGTCCCGGAGGGCGGATGGACCCGGCCTCGACCGGACCCGGCGGCGCGCACGCGTTAGTCACGCTGCTGCGGGACCGCGGCGTCACCGTTGTGGTCGCCACCAGCATTGCCGATGTGGAAAACGCAGCACATCCTGGAACATTACTGCTGTTCGCCCAGACCCAGCGCGTCAACAGCGAATCACTGCTGCAGCGGCTGGCCGCTACGCCAGGCGATCTGCTGCTGGTCGAGCCGACCTCGCATGCCCGCGAGGCCCTCGCCTCCGGTATCCGCAGCAGCGGCGCCGGCGTGCCCGACGCCCAACCGAATTGCGCTCTGCGCGAGGCTAATCGGGCTGGATCGGTGGACTTCGGGCTGTCCAATACTTTTCATGCTGCCGGTGACCGGACGGTTACCAGCTGCTATGGCGGAGCGCTGGTCCGCTACCGCGACGGCGACCGCACCGTGACAGTGGTCGGCAGTACCGACTTCATGACCAACGGAGGCCTGCTGCATGCCGGTAACGCCGCACTGGCCATGAATCTGGCCGGCCAGCATGCCCGCCTGGTGTGGTACGCCCCGCAGCGGGTTGAAGGCGAATCTTCGGGTTCGACAACAATCTTCGGGTTGATCCCGGATAACGTCAGCTGGATGGTTGTGCAGCTCTGGCTGGCAGTGCTGCTGATTGCGTTGTGGCAGGGTCGTCGAATCGGTCCACTGGTGGCCGAGGAGCTACCGGTGGTCGTGCGCGCGTCGGAGACGGTGGAGGGCCGCGGCCGGTTATACCGGTCGCGGCGAGCCCGCGATCGCGCAGCACAAGCTTTGCGCGCCGGCACTCTGCAGCGACTGCTACCCCGGCTCGGCCTGAGCACCGACACATCGGCGCCTGCGGTGGTGATCGCCGTTACGCAACGCAGCGGATTTCACGCAGAGTCGGTGCGGCACATTCTCTTTGGCCCGTCGCCGGATTCTGATGCTGACTTGGTCCAGCTTGCCCACGCACTCGACGACATCGAAAGGCAGGTCGCAAAACGATGACTCAATCGCGCCCCACCTCCGCCCAACCGCCGGTGGCGGAATCGGCGCGTCATGCGTTACTGGCGTTGCGCGGCGAGATCGGCAAAGCCGTCGTCGGGCAGGACGCCGTGGTCACCGGGCTGGTGATCGCGCTGCTATGCCGCGGCCACG